>JASJDA010000042.1 GCA_030065755.1 Prochloraceae cyanobacterium
ATGGAGGTGCTTTGCCAACCCTTTCTCGCAACTAATTTAGTTTGAACTTATCCCACCTAGAACTTTGATTCTAGGTAGGTTTGAGAAAAGAGCTGGCGATCGCGTAAAGCGCCTCTCCGAAGGGCAATACCTCTTTTTTGTCTATCTAATCCACAAACGCTGTGTAATTGCCCCTAGATACATCAAAACCGGAAATTGATAGTATTCCACTACCAACCACAGCAAACAGGCTAAATGACACAAAAAAGTCAAAGGAGTCCACACAAAAGGAAACCAAAATAAGGGATCTGATGGCAAGGGGGGAAATAAATAGGCACCTACACCAACGATAGTGGGCGGAATCATCACAAAAGCCATTCCAGCTATCCAATAAAACCAACCAACCTCGAACCCTTGTCTTTGCATTCCTCTCCAATTTTGACCGTCCCAGCGCCAAGTCAAAGGAATCTGACTGTCTGCCATTTTGAGCAACTGTTTTTCTAGGTTAGCAGTGAAAATATGGCGGCAAAAATTACAAGCAAAAGCCTCCATCAAAGGTATGGCCGAAATTTCACCGTGACGGCAGACTGGGCAGTTGTAAACGTCACTGTAAGTTAAATTTTTCTTAAAGTTTTTCGAACTCGTCATCAGCTTGTTTTAGGAGCCAGAGCTGCTTGATATTTTTATATTTCTAACAAATTTTGATTGTTTTGCGTCAGATCGATATTCAAGCCAGATTAGGAGGAAGATCTCGGGACGTTTTTTGGGGAAATGTGCTTAATTGCCGCAGTCGATCTTGAATTAAATTTTGTAAATCGGCACGACGTAACTCGGTCCCAGTATTTAAATTTCCAGGGGTTTCCATAAAAATTATGCTATCCAAGCGATCGAGACTAAATACTTGAAATAATAAGTGGGTAATAGGCAAAGAGGTTGCTATGAGTTTAGAATCTGAACTTCCCTGAAAATTAGCAGCATCTTTGAGACTTGCAAAGGCATAGATTATTGTTTTTTGCTCCGAAGGTCTTGAGCGATCGCTCAAAGTAGTCAAAACCCAATCCCCATCTAAAGTTTGGATAACAAAGTATTCCCAATGTTTGAGCCTGTCGGCAAATAGCTCTAGCACGGGAACAACTGCTTGTTCCATTATTTGAGAAGAAACCCCATACTTGGGTGCGTCATCAACTAAGAGTTTAACTTGTTGCTTACGATCCATTTTCTAATGTCACTGGCGATCGCCCCAATCTCTATAGAGGGCATTATCTCTATAATAGAGTCATCCAAAAAAAACAATAGAAAATAATTATATACCTGTAAACTTTACCCTATAAGAACTCCACTCTAAAAGTTAACTCAGCTTTTCAACCAATTTGACCATCTAGGGGGGGATTTTGGATTGGCGATTTTAGATTTATACAAGCCCCTTCTTTCTAGGAGGGGAAAATCCCAAATCGAATTAACTAAAAGAAACATAAGGCGAATTTCAAGAAATTCCCTGCATTGCTTGTAAATCTATCTGCTCTTGCTTAGATTTAGTCTCAAAAGTCTCAATTTCATACTTAACCAAATTAGCTAAATCCTGTAACTGGCTAATTGCTTCAGCTCCTTCTAATTTCATTAATTCTCGCTCGTCTCGCATTTCAGTCCAGGTAATCCCGTAATCAGACACCAAAAAGCGAATTAAGTGGTTATCCCCTAAACTAACCATAAACGAAGCACTATTCATCTGACTTCCGCACGTATAGCAAGAAGCTATATAACCTCTGTTTTCCAGCACAATTGCTAAAGCCTGTAGATTCATGACCAAGTCTCTAACAAATTGACGGTGTTGCTGAGCTAATCTGACAAACACTATTTTCCTCCGAACAACACACCTTATTAACCACTATTCTAGTCTCTTAACATTATTTTTACTTTTTAGTCATAAAAATCATGAGAAAAGATATATTTACCTTTTTTACAAATAGCTACTTTAGATTCAGGTTAGCTCGATTAGTATAAAATGACCAGTATAAGTAGCTACAATTCGAAATTATTTAGTCTATAGAATCCTCTTATACAAAGAACAATACCCATTTAATATCAAATAGGAAAAAGTTATGACAGTTATTCAAATTTTTAATATCGCCAATATCTTCGTTCTACCTTTCTGGGGATTGATGATTTTCTTGCCTAAGTGGGAAGTAACAAAAAAAGTTATGGGATCTGTAATTCCTTTTGTTGCTCTGGCTGGATTGTATTTATACCTTTTTAGTGGAACTATTACTTCTCAATCAGCAAGCTCGTTTGCAAATACTCAATTAGCCGATCTAGCTCGCTTATTCTCCGATGAAAGAGTAATGGCTACAGGCTGGGTTCACTATTTGGTGATGGATTTATTTGTAGGTCGATGGATTTACTGGGAAGGGCAAAAAACTGGAGTTTGGACAGTTCACTCTTTAGCGCTATGTTTGTTTGCTGGTCCGATCGGACTATTGTCACATATCTTAACAGTCTGGACACAGCAAAGATTTTTTTCTGCTAAAGACGAAATAACCACTCCTAGCACGACTACTTGAAAAACTTAAAATTCAACTCCAAACATCCTGATGCTCGCTACCGTTGCGAGCTTTTCTAATTGTTCTAGGTAAAACACCTACTAAAGAAGCAAAAGCTTCATCAGGAATTCGAGGCGCTGTTTGAGGGTCGAACCAATGCTCGAATTGATTGAGGATAAGTTGTGCTCGTTCCAAAGCTACGGGATTATCCGTAATTTGTTTAATCAATCTTATCCACTGTCGCCGAATTAAATAAGCATTGATTCTTTCCTTTGATGTTTGAGGATATACCAAGGAAATTTTTCCCACTGCTATAACTTTAATTACATCTGTATCTAACGAACTGCCTACTACAGAACCAGGTCCCGCAAACTCGGCGTGATATTTTTTATAGAGAATCAAGCCATTTTTACTTCTGGGATTAACTACTAAAAGTTTTTGCTTTTGTAGCAGTAATAGTATTTCATCAGCTTGTAAACTACCACGACCATTGTGGTTTAATTGCCCTTGTTCCATTTAGGTTCCCTCATCAAAATCGATCGCCGCTCAATTTAGCTTAGATTTCTACTCAAAAGTACAAAAACATAAGAGTAGAAAAAAATACTCTCAACTAAACAAAGAACAAATTATAGCTATTAGAGGAATCATCTGGCAGTTTTATGGGAAATTACCTATTTTTTTTAAATACAGGTTTTTTTCTTCGTTAGTGAATTTTCTAATCTCCTTATTCAATAATAAACGTTTGGGGCTATTAAAAAAACAACTGCTCAAACTAGACTCCATTTGATGGATTTTATATCCGCTGGTCAAATATAGTTGCTTAGCTCCCTCATTATTTTCTAATACGTGAAGAGAAATTTTAGTGAATCCCCATTCAATAGCAATCTCCTCGCATTTTCTCAATAATTTTCGGGCAATGCCTTTCCTTCTGTAAGAATTTTTAACTGCTAAATTAGCAACATAAGGATAACGATAGTCAATAGCTTGCCAAAAAGAATTAGAACGTATTGACATTTCTACTGTCCCGACTATTTCATCTTTATCGTTAGTTAGATTATTTACAGATGTACTTGCTACTAAACAAATATAACGGAACCTACTACTATTAGAACGAAGGCGATGACGCAGGTCTTCGCTCACTCCTAATTTTAAGATGGGATGTACCCACCAGCTCAATCCCTGAGGAGGATGAAAGCTATTGGTAAGAACCTCGGTCAAACCTAGTATATCTCTAGGAATAGCAGTGCGAATAATAATTTTGGGTACTCGATCGCTCAAATTAATGGCAAAAAAGTGGAATTGTAATTTCTATATTCTAACTTTTCTCAACAATATGGGAAATAAATTTGCCTTTTTCTAGTTTAACGATCGAGAATAAATCGATCGAACTTTACTACTTGAGAGTTTGGCGATCGCGTGTCAAAGCGATAACTGCTAACACTACTGTCTCCAGTATCTAAAATACTAAATACGGTTATGTCGTTACTAGCAATATATGGCGACGGGCGATTATTTTTATCTAGTAAAGGAGCAATATTAGGTAGCACTGGCTCTAGACCGTTAGGATCTCCTGTAAGAGCGTAATTAAATTGAGAGTTATTTTTGGGGATATCTCTTTGTTTCTCCCCTGTGAAAGCTCCGTAGGTATTTCCCACATTAGAAGATTCTAAAAAATGCATCCCACTATGGCTGACAAAGCGGTTCCACAGATGAGAGTGACCGTAAAAAACAAGCTGTACTCCCGCAGACTCTAATAGAGGTAAAAGATCGCGGATAATATAATCTTTTTCTGGCGGGTATTCATAACGTAGGGAAAGAATACTTCCATCATTTTTGTATTCAATTTTGGCTGCGGGGTCGGTATAGGGAGGAACTATGTTTTCTCCTAGAGTATGAGGAGGATGGTGAAACATGACAATTTTATACTTTGCCTGCTTAAATTCTTCGCTTTCGAGCTCTTTTTCTAGCCAGCTATATTGGGGACTACCTTTAGCAATAGGTTCAAAAATATGTTGTCCGTAGCCCCATTTTTCCGGTCGATCGAGATCTAAATCTGATTCGCGATATTTCCCTCGCACGTTTGCACCCAGATTAGGCGATCCGGCTCGCCGGATCCGCGTAGCGGGGCGCCAAATATTGGTAACGAATAAAACTACTAAACGAATGTCGCCAAAAGTTTCTGCGTAGTATTTCTTTCCCCCAGGAATACTTTGGGGAAGGGTAAAAAGTTCCTCGTAAGTATCGCTATTAAAAGAATTGGCTTTCACCCAGGCTTCTCGAACCACAGGATCTGCTCCTAAATTGAATTGCTGGGCTATTTCCTCGTAATTAGTTCGAGCTTTGTCGCGAGGAATTGCGTCATTAAACTGTTGCTTTAAACTCCTGCGATCGGAAAATTTTCCCATTACCTCGTGATTGCCGATCGCTGTAAATAAAGGTGCGTGTTGGATTAATTCTCCGCCAGTGTATACTGTCTTAACTCCTTGTTTTTCTAACTCGTATTTAGCCCTTCCTTGAAGACAGGGAAAAAAAGCGCCACCTCTAGTATCGTCAAACCATTCAGAAGCGCGATCGGGAATATTGACCAAGTCTCCAGCCATAAAAACAGCATCTACCCTTCCAATTGTTTCAGCTACTTTTTGCAAATTAGCCGCTGTCATCGGTTTGAGCTGGTGATCGGAGGTAAGTAGAATTTTTAAAGGCTGTCCTGGTTGGGGTTTGGGTGCTAAAGTGAAAACCCCACTTTTAATTTCTTTAACATTATCTCGATCGTTGCGGGCGCTAATTACTCGGTAAGGAATGGGCTGAGACTCAGTTAAACTAGTAACTATAGCTTCGTGTCTCCAGATATCTCGCCTTTTCATCTCTTGGTATGCTCGATCGGTGCGGGAGTCCGGATCTTCGCGGACGCGACTGAGTTTAGTAGTAATTGCTTCAGTAGTGCGATCTAATTTTTCTCCATAAACGACTCGATGAAAGGAGCCAGGAAAATCTGTAAACCACACTACTCTCACTGAAGTTTCACTAGGTAGTTGAAGAAATGGATCGCTCAGCATCGGAGTTATATAAGTAGGTGTAGAAGTAAGTTTTGCTTTTTTGTTAGATACCGCGATCGCAGAGCTAATAATAATTACTACTACAATTGCAGCGATCGCCCAATAGGGCGGACGGGAAAGTTTCATAAAAGCTAAGGCAAAAGGTATACTTGTTCTGCGATCGTGATAAATAAAACTATGTCTGAATTTGATACTGGTTTACCCAGCGCGCGTCTCCTACAAGGTTATATCAAAGAGAAAACAGAGGTGGAGTTAAAACTACTTAACCAAGAAAGTCTTTCAGGGATAATTTTCTGGCAAGATCCTCATTGTATCTGCGTGGTCGATGGTAGCGAAAAACCCACTCTTGTTTGGCGACATGCCCTTGCTTATATTAAGGAAAAAGCTTGAACCTCCCATGGTGAAAACTTGGGAGGTTCATAGTCAAAGGAGACATTACTCGTGAAAGCATTAGTTATTGAGCATTTTGGCGAACCAAATATCTTTACAGAAAAAGAATTACCATTACCTGAACTTTTACCAGGTCATGTCTTGATTCGGGTTGCTGCAACTAGCGTTAATCAAGTAGATACTAAAATACGTCAGGGCGTTGTCGCCGATATTGCTCCTGATTTTCCTGCTATTTTACATGGAGATGTGGCAGGAGTTATTGAAGCAGTTGGAGATAATGTTGAAGTTTTTACAATTGGCGATGAAGTATATGCTTGTGCAGGTGGAGTCAAAGGCATAAATGGCGCAATAGCTGAGTATATGCTGGCAGATGCCAGTTTAGTTGCTCATAAACCGAAATCTTTGACTTTTGCAGAAGCAGCAGCCTTACCTTTAGTGTCCATTACTGCTTGGGAAGGACTAATCGATCGAGCTAAGGTTCAATCGGGTCAAAAAGTTTTAGTTTATGGTGCTACTGGAGGTGTCGGTCATCTAGGAGTACAGTTAGCTAAGTGGGCTGGTGCAGAAGTTTATGCTTTAGTATCGAGTCAAGAGAAAGCAAAAATTGCTTTAAATTTAGGAGCAGATTTTACGATCGACTATCGCCAAACTCCCGTTGAAGAATTTGTTGCTCAATATACTGATGGTCTTGGTTTTGATGTTGTTTTCGATACAGTAGGAAACGATAATCTTCAAAATGCTTTTAAAGCAGCAAAGTCAAATGGCGTAGTTGTCTCTATTGTTTCTCTATCTCAGCAAGATTTGACTCTACTTCATGTTAAAGGACTTACTTTACATCTAGTTTATATGCTCATTCCAATGCTCTCAGGGATCGAGCGAGCTTATCACGGCAAAATTCTTTCACAACTTGCTGCTTTAGTCGATCTAGGGCATGTCCGTCCCCTTATAGATTCTAAATCTTTTAGTTTTGCTGAAGTTGGAGCTGCCCATGCTCGTGCAGAATCGGGACAAGCAATTGGCAAAATTGTTTTAACTCAGGAAGCATTTACAATTATTTAACAGTCCAATTGTCACGTCGTGTAAAAATTAAAATTCCACTGTTTAGTAATAAAATTTTGGTCAATTTAGACTAAATTCCAACGTTAATTTCCGCACTTACTGCGGTATTTTTCTGTCTGAGAAATAGAATATATTTATAGCTCGGTTTTTATCTACTTTATCCGTTTCAAATTTTAGATTTCTTAAGTCGAAATTTAATAAATAATTAGGAAATCTATAGAAATCTATAGCAAAAATACAGCAAATAAAATGTTAGTCTAATCTCCAGGCAAAAAGTTCAAAGGTGATTTATGTTTGTCTCCTCGATCGAGTCTGGACTGACAACCTATCTAAAAAGTTTAAAAAAAAGTTTGACTTTGGCAATTGCCGCTGGATTTGTGGTAGTTACTTCCCCAGTACGCGCTCTTGAAGTGCGACTGACACCAGAAAATCCCAAGCAAGGAGATACTATCTCAGTAACAATTAAAACCGATCGGCCTGGAGAAAAACCAACAGTTTCGATGAAACAGCGAAGCTATCCAGTCTTTTCTAGCAATAACTACGGAGATAGCTATCGCGCTTTAATCCCCACCAGCCCTCTAGACCAGTCGGGAAAGCTCTCAATTAGAGTAACAGGTGAGGGAGAAACAAAAAATTTCTCCGTGTGGTTGAGTCCTCGCTCCTTTCCCACCCAAAGGATCAGAATATCTGGACGCGGTTCTGGCTCGGCAACTAAATTAGAACTCGATCGCGTCAGAGCATTTAAAAAACTAGTCACCTCGCAAAAGTTTTGGCAAGGAAAGTTTCTCCGTCCAAATGCTGGGCGAGTTTCTACAGTTTTTGGGGTTCGCCGCTACTACAACGGGGTATTCGCTAAAAACTATTATCATCGAGGGGTTGACTATGCTTCTGGCCACGGTTCCCCAGTAATTACACCAGCAGCAGGACGAGTGGCGTTAGTAGGACGAGAAGCTGGAGGTTTTAAAGTTCACGGCAATACAGTGGGAATCGATCACGGTCAAGGAGTGTTGAGTATATTTTTACACTTATCTAGAATCGACGTTCGAGAAGGACAATTGGTAAAACCAGGTCAAAGAATTGGTGCTGTAGGTTCTACAGGTGCTTCCACGGGTCCTCACTTACACTGGGGTTTGTACGTTCATGGAGTAGCCGTAGATCCAGTTCCCTGGAGATTTGAAGGTATCGATTGAGTTAAAGTCTACTTTTTTATTTATTGTTGCTAATCTTTCCATCCTGCATTTATTCCCAGGCGATCGAAAAAGCCAAGTTAAGAGGTTTGGCTGAAAATGTTGAAAAATTTGGCTGAGTTCTGGGAATTATAGGATCGGTTACTTTGAGAACAACAGAGAAAAATAAAAAAGAGATTATGAGTATTAAACAAATAGTAGATCAAGCATTAAAAGATGGATTCTTAACACCCGCTATGGAATCTGAAGTCGGCAAAATTTGCGATTCAGCTTCAGAACTTTCTCTCGAAGAATATATGGCTTTAGATCGATTGATGGGAGCTTTATTAGAAGGAGAAGTTGTCTCTATGCCTCGCAAACAATTCATCAACGTGATGGAAGAATTAGTATTGGGAGAGGCAATCGCTCGCGTAGCCGAAATCGAACAAACCACCGATAACAACCTAGATATAGGAGATATTGCTGCCTACGCCCTCAATAGGCTTCCACCCCTTTATGCCACAACAGAACAAGGAGCTACCTATCAGCGCCAGCGAGCTAGAGAAGAGCTTCAAGAATTGATTTCTCACCAAGTACGCTCGGCAATAGGTCGCTACCTCGATCGACCCGAATCAATAGGAGAATTAATTGGAACAGTTGGTAAAGGTGGAGAAATTACCGAACAAATCAGCAGCCTACTTCAGTCTCATGCCACAGACTACGAAGGAGAGCGCTCGATTTTGAGTGAATCACTCCTGTAATAGTTACCTTTTTTTAAAAACCTCAGAGTTGATAGGAACTTTTTTATTTGTAATGGGTCAAGGATTGTAACAGGATGTAGTAATGCCATTGGAATGTTCATGAATCAACCAGTTCCATTACACTGGTCAAAAGCTGAGGTAAAGACTCCTCAAAAATCAATTTCTCCAGTGTCTCCTGACCAACTATCTAACTACGATCTCATTTCGCGCTGTCAGGAAGGGAGCAGACCCAACCGTGCGGCTTTTGAAGAGCTCGTACGCCGGTATCAATCCCATATCGATCGGGTATTGTATCATCTAGCTCCTGACTGGCAAGACAGAACGGATCTAGCTCAAGAAGTCTGGATCCGAGTTTACCGCAATATCAAACGCCTACAAGAACCGAGCAAATTTAGAGGTTGGCTGAGCCGTATTGCTACCAACCTGTTTTACGACGAACTGCGCAAGCGCAAACGGGGCGCTCAAATCTTATCCATAGATAGACCACTTCAAGTGGACGACGGGGAAATGGACTGGGAAATTGCCTCAGAACATCCTAACCCTGAAGAAAACTTGACAACAAGAGAGTTCTACGAACAGCTAAAGCTGGCACTAGCCGATTTGCCAGAAGCATTCCGCACGACTATTATTCTTAGAGAAATAGAAGGATTGGCTTACGAAGAAATCGCAGCCATGACAGGTGTTTCTCTGGGAACGGTCAAGTCAAGAATAGCTAGAGCGAGAGTAAAATTACAGTCCGTACTGCAAAATTATCTTAAGGAAAACTAAATTTTGGGACTCTTGTGGGCTATCTTACACTAGAGATGTGCTCCCACATCTGTAGTGCCCAGCCTTAGTTTTCAAGATAAAATACATAAGTCTCAAACACAAAAACTAACTTTAAGATAACTTCCAATCCTGAGACTCCTATCAATAACCAGCAGCCAGTAGTCGATAAAATGAAAAAAGACAATAATTACGACGATCCAACCTCTAAAAATAACAGCGATCGAGGTTCGCTTTTAACAAGAGAAGAGTCAGAATATCGCTTTGAACTTTTGAGTGCGTATATAGATGGAGAGGTGACACCTCAACAAAGGCGACAAGTACAAGAGTGGCTCGATACAGATCCTCAATTCCACACCCTTTATACCCAACTGCTCGGATTAAGTCAAGGAATTAAAAATGTTCCCATACCTCAAGCTGAAATATCAACGCGAGAGATATCAGATGAAGTTTTCAGACGTGTAAATGGGGAACACAGGCTTAAAAGAGCATTAGTTCTAACAGGAGGTACTATTGCCGCCGTGTTTGTTGGAGCTATATCTAGCATATTATCTGGCGATAACGGTCTTACACCCCAAATGGCTAATCAATTGACACCAGAAGAACCCTTAATGATAGCTATCCACGAACCTGTAGTTGAAATTCCTAATGAAGAATAGTCAATACAAAATATAGCTAAACAAAGCTAATTATGGGAAATATAAAGAACCCTAAAGCTCAATTCTCAGCGGCGGTTCAACCACTTTCCAGAAGGAATTATAACCCCGCTGAGTTGTTCTATCTTTTTAGAGTTCATCAAATAACTCCAACTTTTTCCTAAAGGATTTCTAGAGCTGTCGTACACTGGAATTAATTGTCGGTAATATTCGTTTTCTTGCGGCGATCGCTTCTCGTCGTAATCTTCTAAAAGATCTAAAGTAACCAAAATAGATTCTTCAGAAAAACTTAGTAAATAACCCTCAACCCAACCATCGCCAAAAGTCATCGCTGGATAGCCTAGAGGCAAGTCGAACAGTTTGCCTTTTGCATATGCTATCCTTTCTTCGATCGCCTTCCCACTACAGTAAAGTTGATAATTAACTTCTCCTGGCTTAAGAGTTCCATAAACAAAGAATCTAATCATCGACGGGCTAATAATCTAGCTAGCAATTGTTCTGGGAATACTGCAGTATAATCTAACATTGTACCGCAAAAGTATGTTAATACCCAGATGAGCGAACCAGCTAGCTCAGAATATCGCTTAGAAAGAGATTCGATGGGCGATCGCCAAATCCCAGCTAATGCTTACTACGGCATTCAAACTCTACGAGCAATAGAAAACTTTCCGATCGGCGGCATTAAACCCCTCCCTACCTATGTAGACGCTTGTCTGCTAATTAAAAAAGCCACTGCTATAGTTAACGGGGAATTAGGCTGTATTCCCCGCGATATCGCTCAGACAATTGTACGAGCAGCAGACGAAATTCTCAAAGGCAGCTTTCGAGATCAGTTTGTGGTAGATATATATCAAGCTGGTGCTGGCACTTCCCACCACATGAATGTTAACGAAGTGCTGGCAAATCGCGCCTTAGAAATCCTCGGAGATAAAAAAGGAAATTATCAACGAATTAGTCCCAACGACCACGTAAATTACGGTCAGTCTACTAATGACGTAATCCCTACAGCTATTAGAATTGGCGCCTTGTTAGCCTTAGAACATTCTCTTTATCCCGCACTATCTGGGGCGATCGCGACTTTAGAACACAAAGGGAATGAATTTCAAGAGGTAGTAAAATCTGGCAGAACCCACCTGCAAGATGCCGTACCAGTGAGACTGGGAGAGACTTTTCGCGCTTGGGCGCAAATTTTAACCGACCATAAGGTCAGAATTGAAAAAGCAGCAGAAGATTTATTAGTGCTGGGTTTGGGAGGAAGTGCAGCAGGAACGGGTTTAAATACTCATCCTCAGTATCGAGAGCGAGTAGCTGAAGTTCTCTCAGAGTTAATCGACAAACCTTTGAGAAGCGCGCCACACTTAATGGCAGCAATGCAGAGTATGGCTCCTTTTGTGAATGTTTCTGGCTCTTTACGGAATCTAGCTCAAGATTTAGTCAAAATTTCCCACGATTTGCGCTTGATGGATTCAGGACCGAAAACAGGTTTTAAAGAAATTCAACTTCCCCCCGTCCAACCAGGCTCCTCAATTATGCCAGGTAAATACAATCCTGTCATTGCCGAGATGACTTCGATGGTCTGTTTTCAGGTAATGGGATACGACACGGCGATCGCTTTTGCTGCCCAAGCAGGACAATTAGAATTAAATGTGATGATGCCTCTAATTGCCTACGATCTGATTCACAGTATCGAAATTCTCGGCAATACTGTAGACGTGTTAAGTAAGCGCTGTCTCTCTGGAATTGAAGCCAGACGCGATCGCGCTCTTGCTTATGCTGAAGGTAGTCTAGCCCTAGTTACTGCTTTAAATCCTCACATTGGCTATCTTAACGCTGCTGCAGTGGCTAAAGAATCTCTGGAAACGGGTAAATCTATCCGTCAAATTGTCTTAGAAAAAGAATTAATGAGTTCTGAAAAACTTTCCCAAGTACTCGATTTAGAAAAGATGAGTACTTTGCCAAAGCGATAAAATTTTCAATGGCTTCTACTACTTATGTTGAAGCCAGAGCGATCGCCAAATGTTAAGATAGCGATTGTTAATTGAAACTAGAAAATAAAAATTGTCTGCTAAACAAGGTTTAAGTCAGAAACAATTGGGTCAGCTCATTTCAATATGAAAACATACAAGTTCAAGTTATACCAAAGCCAACGGAATAAACACCTGCATCGGTCAATTAATGCAGCAGGCAATATTTATAATCATTGTATTGCTTTGCACAAGCGTTATTATCGAATGTTTGGTAAACACTTGAACAAAAACAAGTTGATGAAACATATTGCTAAACTCAGAAATAAAAATGAGTATTGGCAACTTGTAGGCTCTCAAGCAGTACAAGATATTGCGCAGCGTATTGATAAAGCTTATCAATTATTTTTTAAACACTATAAAAAAGGAGTTAGACCGCCAAGTTTTAGAAAAAGAATCAAATATAAATCTTTCACTCTCAAACAAGCTGGCTATAAATTTCTAGATAGCAACAGACTAAAAATAGGTAAACGTATTTATAAGTTTTGGAGAAGTCGCGAAATACAAGGCAAAATAAAAACTTTAACTATTAAACGCAATCCGTTAGGAGAAGTTTTTATCTTTATAGTAACAGATTATGTCGAGCAAAAATCAATAACTATGACGGGTAAAAATGCAGGTTTTGATTTTGGATTAAAGACATTTTTGACTTGTAGTGACGGAACAGAAATTCAATCGCCATTATTTTTAAAGCAATCTCTTAAAGAATTAAAACTAGCTTGCCGTCAACATTCTCGCAAGAAAAAAGGATCTAATAACAGAGAAAAAGCTAGAAAAAACTTAGTTAGAGTTCATGAAAAAGTGACTAACCGTCGTAATGATTGGTTTTGGAAATTAGCACACAAACTAATAGATAAGTTTGACTATCTATTTTTTGAAACACTTAACTTAAAAGGAATGCAAAGGTTATGGGGGAGAAAAATAGGAGATTTAGCTTTTGCTGAATTTCTCAAAATACTAGATTTTGTAGCTGAGAAAAAGAGTAAAACAGTTAGCTACATTAACCAGTGGTATCCAAGTTCTAAAACTTGTTCTCAATGCAATCACGTATTA
This sequence comes from Prochloraceae cyanobacterium, assembly GCA_030065755.1. Taxonomy (GTDB): domain Bacteria; phylum Cyanobacteriota; class Cyanobacteriia; order Cyanobacteriales; family JASJDA01; genus JASJDA01. Next base: position 13,447 of record JASJDA010000042.1, read on the forward strand.
AATAAACTGCTATTAGATACTAGATATTGGGTTTGTCCTAGCTGCTCTACCAAGCACGGAAGAGATAAAAACGCTTCAATTAATATTCATAGAGTCGGGGCTTCGACTCTGAGGTTAGGAGATGTCAGTCAACCATCGGTTGCAATTTCTGTTTGAGCCTCGAATCCCCCGTTTTAAAAACGGGGGAGTAGGTCAAAAAACCATTGCCACCGAAGCTAAACGTCAAAAGTTAGCTACTCACGATTATTTAATACAAAAAACTGGTTGGATTTTAAACAAAGAGCTATATTATCCGCCCGATCGTTCCTGACTTTAGTAAAAATAGCAGCGGACATCTAGGCAAAGATATAATCGTAATTTTTATTTGACCAATATTGTCTGTCTCATTCTGAAGCGATCGCTTTAATTGCTTCAAAATATAAATGTTCTTTATCAAAAAGGCAAAATCATCTCTAAATATAAATTAGAAGCAACTAGTGCTAATTTTTCTAAATTTGTAGGAGCTTCTAAGTGGGGAATGACCCCCAAAACAGGTATTTTAGTTAAAGATTCTATGAGATCTATAGGTGCCCAATCTGTTAATTGTTCTTCAGAAATAGGCTCTATACAAGACAAAACAATACCTTTAAGGGCGATCCCCGACTGTCTTGCCAAAGCGACATTAGCCACAGTTTGACCGATCGCGCCCAGTTTAACCGGTACTGTCAAAACTGTATTTAAGCGCCAATCTCCCGCTAAATCTGCCACTGTCAACTCGCGAGTCACTGGGGATCCTAAACCTCCCAAAGCTTCTACTAAAACAAAATCTTGCTCCTGCACCAGGGAACTCAAAACTTGCCAAACCTTTTCTAGTTCTATTTCGCGACCTTCTTTTTCTGCTGCTATTGGCGGTGCTAGTGGAAGAGAAAAACATTGAGGAACAACGATCTTAGTAGACTGACGATCGGCAAATAATTGACGGTATAGTTGGCGATCTCGAAGAGATCCGCGTAGCGGTGCGCCCTTTTGAGAGGTATTTTCTTCCTCTCCTGCTCCAGTTTGAATTAGCTTCATAATTCCTAGACTTTTCTTTTGGCAGTAAGTTTGCCAGTAAGCTGCCAAACAAGCAGTTAAAATGGTTTTGCCGGCATCTGTATCCGTTCCCGAAATTAGTAGTGTTTTCATAACCTCAGTCAATAATAATGAAGTGATAATTACCATTCTCTAGTTTGACAAAATCAAACTAGATTAATCCAAAATAATTTCTAATTTTTTCAGGGGTTTTTACAAAAATAAGATAATAAAGAATAGTGTTAAACTAAATACTGTATTTACGAGTATTAAACAAACAACTAGACTTTGTTGAAATAAACAGAGTCTTTTGGGTACTAACCCCCTCATTAAATCACAATCCTGCCGTAAATTGAGGTTAAAGAGTCTGCCGTGACCCGTTCTGCTACTTTAGCGCTTCAGCCGATTATACCAACTCTATCCCCCAATAACCGCTTACGTTTATTTTCTGGTTCTGCAAATATTAATCTGGCTAGAGAAGTTGCTAGCTATTTAGGTATAGATCTAGGGCCAATGCTGCGCAAGCGCTTTGCTGATGGAGAGCTTTACGTTCAAGTCCAGGAGTCAATTAGAGGATGTGATGTATATTTAATTCAGCCCTGTTGCAACCCCGTGAACGACCACCTCATGGAATTACTGATTATGATTGATGCTTGTCGCCGAGCATCAGCGCGTCAAATTACAGCAGTAATTCCTTATTATTGTTACGCGCGGGCCGATCGCAAAACTGCTGGACGAGAATCAATTACCGCTAAGCTAGTAGCTAACTTAATAACCAAAGCTGGAGCCGATCGGGTCTTAGCAATGGATTTGCACTCAGCTCAAATTCAGGGATATTTTGACATACCCTTCGATCACGTTTACGGGTCTCCTGTTATATTGAACTATTTGGCTAGTAAAAATTTGCCGGATATAGTAGTTGTTTCCCCAGACGTGGGTGGAGTAGCTAGGGCAAGAGCTTTTGCCAAAAAATTAAATGACGCTCCTTTAGCGATTATAGACAAACGCCGTCAAAGTCATAACGTTGCTGAGGTGATGAATTTAATCGGAGATGTTAAAGGCAAAACTGCTGTATTGGTGGACGATATGATAGATACGGCAGGCACAATTTTAGAGGGAGCGCGTCTTTTACGTGAAGAGGGAGCCAGGCAAATTTACGCTTGTGCAACTCACGCGGTTTTATCAGGTCCAGCTATCTCTAGATTGTCGAGTGGGGTGTTTGAAGAAGCGATCGTGACCAACACTATCCCCGTACCAGAAGAAAATCAATTTGAACAGTTGAGAGTTCTTTCTGTCGCTAATTTATTGGGGGAAACTATCTGGCGCATTCACGAAGATAGTTCTGTCAGCAGTATGTTTCGTTGAGGCTTCACAAAAGTGGGAGGCAAATCCCATTTTCACTGGGACATTTCTATTTTTTTCGAGTAGGATAAACGGGCTCGCTATACAACGAGCCTAAACGATTTACAGGCCAGAAGCGGACAACTGCGCGACCAATTAAGTTCTTGCGCGGTACGTAACCCCATTGACGAGAATCGTAACTGCCATTGCGATTATCTCCTAAAACCAGGTAGCGATCTTCGGGAACTACTACTGGGCCAAAGGGTTCCTCTGGAGGTTCTAATATATATTTCTCTTGCAGGGGTTTGCTGTTGACGTAAACTTTTCCTCCTTTTACCTCGATCTTTTCTCCAGGAAGGCCAATTACTCGCTTGATAAAATCTTCCTCGAAGTTTTCTGCTCGCAGTTTTTCTGTAGGAGAAAAAACGACAATATCTCCTCTTTGCGGTTCTCTAAAATGATAGCTGAGCTTTTCTACGATCAGACGATCGTTAACCTCTAAAGTAGGCTCCATCGAACCACTTGGAATATAACGAGGTTCTGCTGCTAAAGTGCGAATGCCAAAAGACAAAATACCTGCTGTAACGAATATTTTTATTGATTCTATCCAGATATTTTCTCGTTCTAGTTTGTGATTCATAGCCTTTTTTTTATTTAGTTATGTAATTTTTGCTACTAGCGGGAAAAAAGCCTTCTACTAAAACCTCAAGGTTATCTCATCTCCAAGACCCCATTGTTATTTTTTTAGAGTAGGATAAATTGGATCGGTATATAAGGATCCTACGCGATTTGCAGGCCAGAAGCGGAAAGCTGCACGGCCGATTAAATTCTTGCGGGGAACATAGCCCCATTTGCGAGAATCGTAACTGCCATTGCGATTATCTCCCAAAACTAGGTAGCTATCTTCAGGAACAACTACTGGTCCAAAGGGTTCTTCTGAAGGTTCTAGTATATATTTTTCTCCTATGGGTTTGCCGTTAACGTAAACCTTTCCTCCTTTTATCTCGATCTTTTCCCCAGGAAGGCCAATTACTCGCTTAATAAAATCTTCCTCGAAGTTTTCTGCTCGCAGCTTTTGTGTAGGAGAAAAAACCACAATATCTCCTCTTTCTGGTTCTCTAAAATGATAGGTAAGCTTTTCAACGATTAGGCGATCGTAAACTTGTAAAGTGGGCTTCATTGAACCACTTGGGATATAACGAGCTTCTGCCACAAAAGTGCGAATGCCAAACGCTAAAAAAGCTGCTGTAGCGATGGTTTTTATCGTCTCTACTACAGGATTTTCCCGATTGCTCATAGATATTTAGCTCAAACAAAAAAAATACATAAGGCGATATTATAAAAAGCTGTAATATACACTTTTAAAGTGTAACTAGACCCGATCGACTTTAGCTATGATAGTAGCTAAAGATTTTAGCTTCTTATGTCTTCTAGAACTGAATTGTTAATTAGTCACAGCAGAATTCTTTTACCTGACGGTAATTTTATGGTGGGTGACGTAGCCGTACAGCAGGGGAAAATTGTTGGGATTGCTCCGGAAATTTCTGCCCCCGAGACAACTACGGTAATAGACGCAACTGGCTTGACTTTGTTACCTGGAGTCATAGATCCGCAAGTTCATTTTCGCGAACCAGGATTGGAGCACAAAGAAGATTTATTTACTGCTAGCTGCGCTTGTGCTAAGGGAGGGGTGACTTCCTTTTTGGAAATGCCCAACACGCGACCCTTAACTACTAACCAAGCGGCAATGGATGACAAACTGCAACGGGCAGCTCAAAAGTGTTTAGTAAATTATGGCTTTTTTATTGGTGCAACAGCTACAAATTTAGCAGAATTACTGTCAGTGCAACCTACTTGCGGAATCAAAATTTTTATGGGTTCTTCTCACGGAGCCCTATTGGTGAGTCAGGAGGAGGTTTTAGATCCGATTTTTGCCTCTGGAGACCGTTTAATAGCAGTTCACGCGGAAGACCAAGCACGAATCGAGCAAAGACGCAAGCAATTTGCGGGAAATACCGATCCAGCAGTACATTCTCAGATTCAGGACGAACAAGCAGCCCTCAATGCTACTAAATTAGCCTTGAAACTGTCGAAAAAATATCAGCGTCGCTTACACATACTTCACCTTTCTACTGGCATAGAAGCCGAGTTGCTGCGCGAAGATAAACCGAGTTGGGTGACTGCAGAAGTAACCCCCCAACACCTGCTATTAAATACCAGTGCTTACGAGAAAATCGGTACTTTAGCCCAAATGAATCCTCCCCTGCGATCGCCGGAAAACAATCAAATTCTCTGGCAAGCTTTATTAGATGGAGTAATTGATTTTATTGCTACAGATCACGCTCCTCATACTTTAGAAGAGAAGGCGAAAGGATATCCTCAGAGTCCTTCTGGCATGCCTGGAGTAGAAACCTCCTTGGCTTTGATGTTAACTCAAGCAGTGGAAGGACGTTGCACTATTGCTCAGGTATCTCGGTGGATGTCTGGTGCGGCTGCCAAAGCATATAACATTCCCAATAAAGGGGCGATCGCTCTCGGTTACGATGGGGATCTAGTTCTGGTAGACTTGGATAATTACCGTTTGGTGCGACGAGAAGAGCTACTAACTAAGTGTGGCTGGAGTCCCTTTGAAGGATGGAATTTGACAGGCTGGCCTGTTACGACCATAGTTGGAGGAGAAATAGTTTACGATCGCGGCAAGTTGAATACTCAAGTCAGAGGTAAAGCTTTGACTTTTTTTGATAATAGCTGAGATTCTTATACTAATATCAAATAAAATTAAGTAGATTAAAATCCGGTAAAAAATAATTATCGTTATTAACAGTTGTGAGGGCTAAAAGCTCCCGAGTTTCATGGAGATTATCTTAGATGAGCATAGCTGGTTCCCTGGAGGCATACTCGCTACCTGAGTTATTTAGATTACTCGACTCGGGTTCTAAATCTGGTAAACTGGTTATTCAAATTCAGTCAGGCTCGGTTGCTTCTAATGCCAAAGGTGCCTATTCCATTTGGTTTTACAAAGGGAGATTAGTTGGACTAACTACGCCAGAAGAGCGCCAGGAGTTGATTGATTCAATTCAAGCTAAAGGCTGGTTGAGCGAGCGGGTAATCGAAAAATTAGTCCCCTTGTGTCCTGATGGTCGTCCTTTAGGCACTTATTTCAAAAGTATAGGTGCTTTAACAGAAGAACAACTCACTGAACTTTTTCAAGTGGATTTAGATCTCATTTTAAAATTATTTGAGATTAACTCCGGTCGATTTATTTTTGAAGATCTCTCTAACGAGGATAAAACTGACGTACTGACTCACATGCCTTGTTTAGAAATGACCGGAATAAGTCTTAAAGGAACAGAAGTGGCACTTATAGCTTTGCGAGAAACTAATAACTGGGATAGATTTTCAGACCAATTACCAGAAGAAAGTTCTGGTCTACAAAAGTTAGTCGCTCAACCTCAATACCGACTTGTATCTTTAGAGTTAGAAATTTGGAAGCACGCCAACAGCATAACTCCCCTAGACACAATTGCCAAAGCAGTCAAAGAGTCCCAGATGACTGTACAAAAGGCAGCTTTTCGCTTGATGATGTCAGGACAGGTAGAAGAAGTACCCCACGCTAATTTGAGGGCTGGTCTAGTTAGTTTGCGACCCCTCCCATCTACCAGTGCCAGCCCCATCTCGGCAGATACTCAAAATAAACAAAAACAAGAAGAGAAAAAACCTAAAGCCACTGTCTCTTTATTACAAAATGTTGTAGGCTTCCTGCGCAAACAATTCTGATGGACAAATTAAAAATAGTTATCGCTGGGCCTGTGGGTGCAGGTAAAACTAGCTTCATTAATGCTATAAGCGAAGTAGAGGTAGTAGATACAGACCGCCGTGCTACCGACGAAACGGCTTTGCGGAAACAAAGAACTACCGTGGCTTTTGATTATGGTAAACTGACCGTGAGTTCGGGGCAAATACTCTATCTCTACGGGGCTCCAGGGCAGTTTCGCTTTGATTTTATGTGGGATATTCTCATTAAAGGTGTGGCTGGCTACGTTTTATTAGTAGATGCTAATCGCCCGCAAGATTTTTATAAAGCTCGGCAGATACTAAATTTTATCAAAGAAAGAATCAACACGCCCATGATTTTGGGCTTAACTCATATGGACTGCGAAGGAGCTTGGGAAGCCGAAGAGATGGCTCTGGCTCTGGGTTTGATAGATAAAGAAGCTCGTCCGCCTATAGTGACAGTGAATGCACTTGAGGCCAAATCTGTTGCTAGATGTCTAATTGCTTTATTAGAGCATTTGATTGAAAAAACTGTGTTAAATAAGGGTTGAGCAAAATTATATTTTTTCCTAACAGCATTTCGGCTTACAATCGAAAAGATTCACGATCGACCCTTCCCTAACTTGCGAAATTGAACGAAGGATTGAAAAATAAGTTTTAGCATCTTCTTTCGTCAATTGAGACTGTCATGATTCAAGCTTCAGCCCTAAAAGAGCAGCTAGAAAATTTTATCCGCAAAACTCCTGATGTTGAAGGAGCTTTGTTAGTTACTTACGATGGCTTATCAATAGCATCGGTTATACCTTCGAATCTCGATGAAGAACGAACCTCGGCGATGTCAGCAGCTATGCTGTCTCTGGGCGATCGCATCGCTAGAGAATTAAATAGAGGGGTTATCGAGCGCATTTTAGTCTCAGGAGAAAAAGGCTACAGCATTCTAGTAGGCTGCGGTGAAGATATATTGCTGCTTACACTGGCAAACAGTGATGCTAAAGAGGGAATACTCTTTTTATCAATTAAAAGGCTGGTTCAAGAAATTCAATCTCTGCTAAAAGATTAATTTTTATAAGTAAGTTTTCAGATACTATAGAAAACTCGTCCCACAGATAGCCAGAACCTATGCCCTCGATCGATTTTACTAAAATTCTTGCCACTGAGTTTTCTTTAAAGCCCCAAAGTGTGAAGGGGGCATTAGATTTGTTGGATGAAGGGGCAACAATTCCTTTTATAGCTCGTTATCGCAAAGAACGTACGGGTTCTCTTGACGAAATTCAACTGAGAAATTTGTTCGATCGCTGTAATTATTTGAGGGAATTGGAACATCGCAAGCAATTCATCAGCGAGGCGATCGCAGCTCAAAATAAACTTACTGACGAACTAAAAGCTAAAATAGAGTCCTGCACAGAAAAAAACGAGCTAGAAGACCTTTATTTACCCTATAAACCTAAAAGACGCACGCGAGCAACTATTGCTAGGGAAAAGGGTTTAGAATCTCTAGCAAAGTCGATCGAATCCCTGAACCAACCTCAAGCATCTGCTGTCTCTTTACAAGAAATAGCACAAAAATATCTCAGTGAAGATAAGGGGGTATCAACCACCGACCAAGCCCTCAGTGGTGCTGGGGATATCTTAGCAGAAGCGGTGGCAGAAAAGGCCCATTTGCGCGCCTATCTCCGCAATTACCTCATGAAAGAAGGGGTATTTGTCTCCCGCATTAAAAAAGATTATCCCGAAGGGACTACCAAATATGAAATGTATCGGGACTTTGAAAGAGGGGTCAAAAAAATTGCTCCTCACAACCTCCTAGCACTGTTTCGAGGTGAAACGGAAGGAATTTTATCTGTAGATATCTGCTTCGACGAGTCGGTAGTGATGTCTTATTTAGAGTCCGAGGAGATACATACTAAAATTCCAGCAGTACGAGACTTTTATCAGAAAATGGTAAAAGATGCCTTCAATCGTTTGATAAAACCTTCTTTAATTAGAGAAGTGCGATCCGATCGCAAAACTTATGCGGATCTAGAATCTATTACCACCTTTGAAGCCAATCTGAGAGAATTATTACTGTCTTCCCCTGCAGGAATGAAACCGACAATGGCGATCGATCCTGGATTTCGTACTGGTTGTAAGGTGGCTGTACTCTCGGAAACGGGAAAATTTCTCGAATATCAAGCTATATTTCCCCACAATGGCGGGGAAAAGCGCAAATTAGCTGCTAATACTATTAAAAAGCTCATTGAACAGTATAAAATCGACCTAATTGCCATTGGTAATGGTACGGCTTCTCGCGAAACTGATGAATTTATCGCTGAAGTTATTAGAAACGGGGATCGCCTACCAATTAAAGTAATAGTAAATGAGTCTGGCGCTTCTATTTATTCTGCCAGCGACGTGGCTCGTTCTGAATTCCCCGACCTAGATGTTACAGTACGGGGTGCAATTAGTATTGGCAGACGCTTGCAAGATCCTTTAGCTGAATTGGTCAAAATAGATCCTAAGTCTATTGGAGTCGGACAATATCAGCACGATGTAGACCAGAAATTACTCAAAAAGAAGCTAGAAGAAACGGTAGAAAGTTGCGTTAACTACGTCGGTGTAGATTTAAATACCGCTTCTGTGGAACTTTTGACCTATGTTTCTGGGATTACACCAACTATTGCCAATAATATTGTCGCCTATCGCGATCGAAATGGTGCCTTTAGAAATCGTCGGGAATTACTAAAAGTTGCTAAATTGGGACCAAAAGCTTTTGAGTTAGCGGCAGGTTTTTTGCGCATTAGAAATGGGGATAACCCTTTAGATAATACTGCGGTGCATCCAGAAAGTTATCAAGTTGTAGAAGCGATCGCTTCTGAAATTGACGTTCCCTTAGCCCAGATTACCCAAGTTAAATCCCGACTTCAAGACCTGGATTTGAAAAAATTTGTTACCGATACTGTTGGATTACCAACTTTAGAAGATTTAATCTCTGAATTAGAAAAACCAGGAAGAGATCCGCGATCGCAATTTAAATATGCCACCTTCAAAGAGGGTATCAAGGAGATCGCTGACCTGAAATTAGAGATGGAATTAGAAGGGATAGTGACTAATGTGGTTAATTTTGGGGCTTTTGTAGATATTGGAGTTCATCAAGACGGTTTAGTACATATTTCTCAATTATCCGATCGTTTTGTTGAAGATCCTAAAAAAATCATTAAAGTCGGACAGGTGGTGAAGGTGCGGGTATTAGAAGTAAATGAGAAACTGAAGCGGATTAGTTTGTCTATGAAAGGAATACCGCAAAAATAAAAGCCCATAACTCGAGCGCCGCTATTTGATGTATTGAGCTACAAGAGATTTTGCAGCAGAAATCTATTAAGTCAGGAGTAGTGGTTCTCAAGAAATATCATGTATTAGAGGGATCTTGTTCTTAAATATTTAAATAAAAAAAAATTCCAGTTTTTAAAGATCGGATGAAGAGAAATAATATTTTTCAAGCAATAGGAACGATCGATATTTCTTTGAGTCAAAACAGACAAATTTACCTGAATTATATTTTCTGACTTTGAGAAAAACTAATTAATTTTCAGTGATCTCGCTCAGTTTGCAATAAATAAAAACTTTGTATAATAACTATCATCAGTAAAAATACGTAGTTATTTTGCTTCTCAATTTTAATATATACGTATGTAAAAAAAAATACATTTAAAAAAAGAGATATAAAAGGTACTATATAAAATGAAAAAATTAGTTGTTCTCAAGTTAAATGGGAATTGGAAAGACGGTTTTAGCGTTGCTTTAGAAATGGGACAAGAAGGTAAATATCCTGAGACGGAACAGATTGGTTATTTACCTGCCAATACATCCTTAATTACTGCCTACAAAGAGTGGCGATCGATATATCGGCAATTGGAACATTCTTTTAGACTCAAAGACAGGATAGATAATTCTTTCCAACTTCCCCAAACTTCAACATATCATCCCGTAGAACTAGAAATAAATGGTTATATCAAAAAAAGAAAACAACAATGTACGGACAAAGCTCAAAGATTAAAACAAGAAATAAATCACTGGTTAGAATCACAAGCATTTAGACCAATAGATGCTCGCTTACGAGAAAATTTAAGTTTAGAAGATGAAGTTCGTTTTCTGATTCGTACTCCCTGCAGTAGCCTGACAAAACTCCCCTGGCATCTTTGGAATTTGCTCGATCGTTATTCTAGCGCCGAAATTACAGTAGCTGGCTTAGAACACGAAAAAGCTAAAAATTTAAATTTTAGATCCCCTAAAAAAGTTGTCAAAATCCTCGCTGTTTTAGGTAATAGTTTGGGAATTGACCTGGAACAAGATAAAAAACAACTGATTCAAAAATTACCACAAGCTAGCGTAACTTTTCTCTGCGAACCTTCACGTCAACAACTTAATAACTGCCTCTGGGAGCAATCCTGGGATATTTTATTCTTCGCAGGTCACAGTCAAACAGAAGATCAAAGAGGTCGAATTCACATCAATCAGACTGACAGTCTTACCATTGATGAAATCAGCTCCGCACTGAAAAAAGCGATCGATAGTGGATTGCAATTAGCTATTTTTAACTCCTGTGAAGGTTTAGGAATAGCATCTTCCTTGCAAAAACTCCATCTTCCCCATAGTATTGTGATGCGAGAGCCAGTTCCCGATTTGGTTGCTCAAAAGTTTTTGAATTATTTTTTAACTTTTTTTGCCAGTGGCAAACCTTTGCATTTGGCAGTGCGATCGGCCAGAGAAAGACTAGAAGGCTTAGAATATCAATTTCCTTGTGCTAGTTGGCTGCCTACCATCTATCAAAACCCTGCCGTTTTACCTCTGACTTGGTCTGAGTTGCTTGGTAATAATTCCTATGACTCAACTGACTTTCAATCTCCTTCCAAGACACTAAAAGACTATAAATCAAAAACTGCTAGCGAACAGGTCGTTATCTACGCTCCCAATACGATCGTCTCTCCCACTGTAGTTAGCAATCATATCCGATCGGAATCTTACTCTGCCCCTCGATCGGACTTTTCACAGGCAGCAACAGCTTCCAAAAATAGCCCCACTAAGCAGCAAAATTTTTACATAACAGTTCTGGGAATGACTAGTCTAGCTATTGTTGGAGTAGTAATTTTAGCAACTACACGGCTGTTCAATTTTTCTCAACTCTACTCAAAAGAATCGGGAATTTCCGAGCGATCTGCTTCTTCTATTCTTGCTCAAGAGCAAGCAGAAGGGCGATTGACTGCATTCAAAGATAACTTGGCGGATGTAACTGGTGTCCCTCGAGGGCATTTTAGATATGGCGGTAGCACTACTTGGGCTGTGATTAGAGATAAGATAAACCCGTCGATCGAATCTCTATTCCCACAGTTTCATTTAATTTATACCGAACATCCCCGGATTGCTGCTAGTTCAGGAGTAGGAGTTCAAATGTTGCTTCAGGATCAATTGACTTTTGCTCAAACCTCTCGTCCTCTCAAGCCATCAGAATACGAACGAGCAGAAGCAAAAAGATATACTATCAAACAAATACCCATAGCCATTGATGGCATTGCTTTTGCTGTTAACCCTTCCTTGAATATTCCTGGTTTGACCGTATCTCAACTAAAAGATATTTACACTGGTAAAATTGTTAACTGGAAAGAAGTGGGCGGTCCCGATCTCCAAATCCTTCCACTCTCTAAATCTGCTGAGTCAAGTGGTACTGCTGAATTCTTTGTCAAAACTATTCTGAGAAACAAGCAATTTGGCGATTCAGTCAAAATTGTTGCTGATAGCACCCAAACCATAAAAGAAATTTCTGCTAATCGAGGGGCTATTTTCTTTGCTTCTGCTCCGGAAATAGTAGGTCAGTGTTCGATTAAACCCCTTCCCATTGGCAAAAATGCCGGAAACTATATTTCTCCCTACACCAAACCATTCGTGCCACCTTCCCAATGTCCTTCCCGTCGCAATTCTATCAATAACAAAGCTTTCCAACAAGCAGAGTATCCCCTAACTCGCTATCTCTACGTCATCATTAAAGAAAATGGTTCCTTTGAAGAAAAAGCTGGAAAAGCTTATGTTCAATTACTTCTAACCAAGGAAGGACAAAAGTCGATCCAAAGTGCTGGTTTTGTTCCCATGCATATTTCTTCCGATTGAACATAATTGCTAATAATATTGCGATCTATGGCGATCGAAACGATGCTTTGAGAAATTGTCAGTAAACATAAAAGCGTATAATTTCGATCGAATCTATTTCATTAGTATGGAGAATTAACAAATCATTTGTGAGAGGCTGACTCTATTGCCTAGCGCCCTTGTCTGGATTTATGTAAATTGCTATATTAAGCAATATAAATCTTTAATTTTTCATGTATGTTATCAGAAAATGAGCGATAACAATAATTTTTGGACTACATTACCAGGCATACTAACAGGAATTGCTGGTATTATCACCGCTACTGCTACTTTACTAGGTGTTATTCACGCAATGAAAGGCCCTGAAACTCCTGTAAAGCCTGAAGATCCTGTCGCGACAACGCCCCAGTATCCCGTACTTAAACAATATCTACAAGAAAAACAATGGAAAAAAGCAGACAAAGAAACAAACAATTTAATACGTAGCCTAGTTTACGACACAGTAACTATAAAAAATATCGAAAACATACCTTGCAAACAGCTTAATGAAATTGACCGACTCTGGCTAGAAAACAGTAAAAATCATTTTGGTTTTACTGTTCAGAAAAATATATGGCAAACAGAAGGAAGAAACACAGAAAAATTTCGCGAGAAGGTAAGCTGGAAAAATAAAACATATGACGAACTAACTTTTAGCCTTGGTTCTCGCCCAGGACACTTACCTTCAGCATGGCCAGTGAAGCATGAATACTTATTCCCTAGAATTGAATATTGTCAAAACTCTAGGTAAGATTAAATTATAAGCTTATAAAAAATCGAATCTTTTCTCAAAAAATTTTTAATTACTTAATTTATATTCTCTAAAATTTTCTCTTTTATTTCCGTTTATTCTCAACACAGCTATGGTTTGATTCTGGTTATTTTTAATAACGTAATACCACTTAAAATTAGTGCGATCGTTAATCGCTCTAAGTAACGTTGGTTTTCCTTGAAAAGCTTCTTGAATCGCTTGCTCCTGTTCTTTTGCTACAAATAAACGTTGAAATCCTCGTTTTTTATTTTCTACATCCCAAGATTTATATCTCCAAATAACCGATCGATCTTCTGAATCTGGCAAGTATAATGTCATGCTCTCAACAAAAGATAATTCATTAACATTTCTAATCAGATCTCTAAGGGTTGTGGGGACTTTATTTCTGGGAGAACTATTCAATTGCGTAATTTGCCGCACAAATTTAGTTTTTAGCTTTCGTGTTTGTTCGGCAGCGATTCTTTTAAAGACTTTGCTGCGATGAATTTGAATGCGATTATTGACTAATGAAAGAATGCCAATAAGAGCTATAAAACTAGCCATTATTCCACTCATGTAGAGCATATAAGTGGTTTTATGAGCTTCTTTAGTTAGAAAAGAATCATTAAATTCTCTGTTATTCTGAAGGTAACTAATAGCTTTAACTATCTCTTGAATGCCCAAGACGATCGTCATGGCAACTCCAAAAAGACTCAATGCTACGCTAGAAAAAAATATTCCCGATAAAACCGCTTCTACTTTAGGACTAAAAATATCCCAGTTAAGTATTTCGTCGAAAATTCCTAAAACTACTAAAGTAGCACCTAAAAGTAAGAGGGAAATAGTAATTGTAACTGTCAGGGATAATAACTTAATCTTGTTTCTTCTCACGACTTTATTTCTCCTTCAATAGACTAGAGCAAAGAGATTTTGCCCCCTGAATTTATACGTCCACAATTGGAAAAATTTTGGGAGAAGTTTTGGATACTTATATAAAACTTGACAATTTTAAATTTGAATGACGATTTTCCCGAAATGAGAGCCACTTTGCATATAGCCATAGGCTTCTGGGGCTTCATTGAAAGGAAAAACGCGATCGATAACAGGTCTTAGCTGATGAAATGCGATCGCGCGGTTCATGGCTTCAAACATCTCTCGACTGCCGACATGTATCCCGCGAACGTCGATGCTTTTCAAGAGAATATAATTATGATTGACTTCACCTGCACCAGCAAGAACCCCAATTAAACTAATTCTTCCCCCAACACCCACCGATCGCAACGATTTACCCAAGGTACCAGATCCGCCGACTTCAATAACTAAATCCACTCCTTTTTGCTGGGTTAATTCATAAACTTTTTTGTCCCAATCGGGAGTAGTTTTATAATTAATTGTCTCGTCAGCTCCTAATTCTCTTGCTCGTGCTAATTTTTCGTCACTGCTAGAGGTGATAATGACTTTAGCTCCGAGAATTTTGGCAAACTGCAACGCAAAGATAGAAACGCCACCAGTACCCAGAAGAAGGACTGTTTCACCTGGGGTAATTCCCCCTTTGTTGACCAATGCTTGCCAAGCAGTGACCGCAGCACAAGGTAGAGTTGCGCCTTCTTCATAAGATAAATGGTCTGGTAATAAAACTACGCCTTCTCGATCTAAAACTACAAACTCAGCCAGCATTCCGTCGATCGCCCCACCGAGTGCTGACTCGATCTTTTGTTTGGTTAACTTCCCACTTATCCATTTTTGGAAAAAACAACCAGCCACGCGATCGCCAACTTTAAGTCCCGTGACTCCTTCCCCCACAGCAACTATCTCTCCCGCACCGTCAGACATGGGAATCAGAGGAAGTTTCTGCTTAGGATAAAATCCTTGAATCACGATCGTATCGCGGTAATTGAGCGAGGTAGCCCTAACTCTGAGCAGCACCTGACCGAAACCAGGCTGGGGTTGTGGGAGTTCAACTAATTTCAGAGCATCAATGCCCGAAGTACTCTCAATTTGGTATGCTTTCATGGCAAGTTTCCGCTATCTTAAAATTGGACAAAATTACCCAAGGGTAGACAAAGCTGTACATAGTCCTGGGTGTCATTTATTTGACTTTTAGTTCCTGCTTCATCCAGAACAGTCGGCTGCACTCTGTCCACAGGCGTAAATTCCGCATCCGCTATGCGTACTAGGTTGTAGCTAGCATTCAAGTCTCTGTCGCAGGAAAAGCCACACTCACAGTTAAAGGTGCGTTCGCTTAAAGTGAGAGTTTTTTTTACTTGACCGCAAGCACTACAAGTTTTGCTAGAAGGAAAAAAACGGTCGGCTATGATTAATTGGGAACCATACAATTCGCATTTATAATTTAACTGGCGACGAAATTCAAATAATCCCATATCAGCTATAGCTTTTGATAGCTTTCGATTTCGCATCATCCCCAATACATTCAAATCTTCGATGACTATCTGACCGTGGTTTTTAGCCAAATTAGTCGTCAATTTATGTAATGTATCTTTACGCAGATTAGCTATTCTTCTATGCAATCTAGCTACTTTTAGCTGTGCTTTATACCAGTTATTAGATTTAAGTTCTTTTCGGCTTACATCTCTTTGTAATCTCCTGAGTTTTTGTTCTAGTTTTTTATAACTTTTGGCTCCTTCTATTACTTCTCCAGTTGAGAGAATAGCTAGATTTTTTATCCCTAAATCTACTCCCACACTCTTAGTAATTTTCGATGTCGATTCTGGCTCTATTTCCAGCTTAAAAGAAATAAACCATCGGTCGGCTTGACGAGATATCGTTACATTTTTTGGTTTAAACCCCTTTGGCAATCGCTCGTAGGTTTTTAATACTCCTATAATTGGAACTTTAATCTGGAAATGGTCTATTACTTTGATACTTCCATCGAGGGTAAAACTATTATGTCTAGATTTCTTTTTGAAACGGGGAAATCCTACTGGCTTCCCGTTTATTTTCTTCTTCTTAAAAAAGTCATTAAATGCTTGTCTCAGTTGACGTAGAGCGTATTGAGGGGCGCATTTACTAACTTCATAGTACCAATCGTGAGTAGGTTTTACTAAAGCAACTAATAATTTATGTAGATCTATACTACTTGGAAACTTTAGACGCTCTTCAGGGTTTTCTTTGTTGTATTTCAACAGTTTTTTACATAGAGCCAAACCCCAATTATATGCATGCCTTGCAGTTCCTGCATGCTTAGCTAGTAGGATTCTTTGAGTAATATTTACTTTTAGTTCAGTCTTAAATCCTAGCAGCATTTTTACTTTAATCCTTTAGCCACCTCTTTTAATTGTTCTACTATTTTCTTGTTTTTATGACTTCTACTTCCATATAGTCTAGCACTGAATACTGTAATTATCTCTAAAACATCTTGAGCCAAATCCTCCTCAAAAGTAGAGTCCTCTGTTCTATTAATAATGATTACTTCAGTCCCGAAAATCTCACACAAAGTAAAAAGTAATTCAGTGCCAAATCTAAGTAATCTATCTTTATGGGTTATGACCAATCTTTCTACTTGGTTAGTGCAGATAAGCTTGATTAATTTAATCAGTCCTCTTTTCCGGTAATTTAAGCCACTTCCAAGATCTTTTATTACTTCAAAGCTCCAACCGTTTTTAGCACAGTAAGATTCTAAAACAATAACTTGTCGCTTTAAATCTTCCTTTTGCTCATTACTAGATACTCTTGCATACGCTACTGTTAATGAATCATCTTTCCTATTAGCAATTAAGCCTGAAACATCAAATCTTCGATGACCGCCAGGTGTTCTAGTTGCAGTAATTTTTCCCTCCTCCTCCCATCGTCGAATCGTCTTAGTGCTCACTCCAAGTAATTCAGCCGCTTCCTTTACCGTCAATAAATTAGACATAACCCCAATCAATCTCTTTGATATGTCTAATATTATATAATATTGTTTAACTATTTAAAAGCAGATGTTAGCCCTTATTTGCTTAAGAGCCGCATCGGCATTTACCAATCCAGTGCCGAAATAAAACTGACGAGCAGAAACAGAAATCGGTACTTCTCCCCTTTGAACTAGAAAATTAAAAAATTTTAATTCTTCTGGTGTCAGGCTGAGTCCGTCGTAACTAGCCGTATCGCGAAGAATTTGAATGAGTTGTTGGCGATAAAGTTGAGGAGCTTCTGCTTTCATCAAGGCAATAACTCCGGCTACAGCAGGAGCAGAAAAGGATGTGCCCTGCGTCCAGATGTATTTACCTTTGCGATCGTAATTGATGCCCCAATCAGACCAGGGGGAAAATTCACCCCAAAATCGATCTGACCAAGTGCCTCCTGTAGTTAAAATGCCACCGATTCGAGAGTTACTAAAATCTCCTCCAGGTCCAACTACTGTCAGCCCGTGACCAAATTCATACAGACAGTTGCCATCAGGGTTAAATAACAAGCAATTTTTCACGCCAAAACTACTGTAGCCAGCACGCTTTCCCTTCAGATTAGTAGCGCCGACGGCAACTACATCAGTTAAGCCGGCAGGAAAACCCATATTTGGCGGCGAAGATCCTTTTAATTGGTCGTAGCCATCATTCCCTGCCGAAGCAACAATGACTAATTGAGGATTTGCATCTAGTATTTCCCTGACTTTTTTGACTACGGCTTGATGAGGCAAAGGTGCGCCATAGCTCATATTAATGACATCTACTTTTCTCGATGCGGCATAGTCAATTCCTTTTATTATTGCCGCCGATGAGATTTGACCATCTAAACCGAAGATTCTTACTGGCAAAATTTTAGCTTCTGGTGCTACGCCAAAAATTCCTTTAGCTTGCTGAGGATTAGCGGCAATCACTCCAGATACTTGCGTGCCATGAAAATCAAAGACTTTTTCTTGAATCAGCTCTAAACGAACTAAATATGCCAACTCCTTAAAGGAGAGGTGGGGATACCACTGCCTTAGACGTTCAAACTGGCTTGGATAATTTAAAAACAACAAATTGTCCGGTAATTGAAAAGCATCCCGCAATTGCTCGTGAACTATGTTCATTTCTTGTTTGTTAATGCGGGTATCTCGATCGCCAGTGCAATAAGGATTTTCATGAAGACAAGAAAAATCCCAGCCATAAACTTCACCCAGATATTTGTCAGGGAAATTGCCAACTTGATAGATGTTGTTTTTGAGGTCGGGATGATCCCACTGAATAAAACTGTCTAATACGGCTACAATCGTACCGCGACCGCGTTTGCTACCTTCCCAAGCATCAATAGCGCTAATATCTCTACGAGGAGAGGAGATGCTCGAAACTGTTGACAAGAAGTGCGCTCGGGCACACTCTTCTATTTACGACTAAAGAGAATAAAATAGATTTCTGAAGGGGTAAAAAATGGAAATTGAACTATCTACTAATGAGGAGCTTGCCGTTGGTTTAAATCTGTAAAATTATATTGAGTTTTAGCTGCAATTGCTCCTGAAAAGAGCGAGCAAATTCGATTTATATTTCACTTTCATTTTCCAATAAAATCTCGGCATCGAGCGCTAATTCATCAATAATTTAACAAAAAGAGAAACTTTTTGCGTAAAAACCGTGCAGGTGGCGATCTTATCGTCATAATTTAAGGTTTTTCACCACTTATGTCCTAATTTTTGTTGCAGAGACGGTTGGCGGTAAAAAAATAGAGTTATTAATAAAGTAGTCCTAGCTCGAATTGCTTGAGAAGGATTTTAGCGATGCGTTCTCGTTATTTATTTCTCAGTCTGCTCGTGGCAACTTCATTCGCTACATTAGTTGCTGTGAATCCACAGAAGTACAGTTTAGAAATGCCCGAGGCAGTGGCACAAGTCGCTACAAAAGTAGAGAGTAAGAAGGCGGAAGCAGACCGACTTTTACAACAAGGAATTCAACACTATCGAGTTTCTCAATATCAAGAAGCACTGCGCTCTTGGCAAAGGTCACTTGCTATCTATAGAGATATAGGCGATCGTTCCGGTGAAGGCACTACCCTCAACAATATAGGAGCAGTTTACGATAATCTCGGTCAATATAGCCAGGCCCTCAATTACTACCAGCAAGCTTTAGCTATCAGCAAAGACATAGGCGATCGTTCCGGTGAAGGCACTACCCTCAACAATATAGGAGCAGTTTACCGTCATCTCGGTCAATATAGCCAGGCCCTCAATTACTACCAGCAAGCTTTAGCTATCAGGAAAGACATAGGCGATCGTTCCGGTGAAGGCACTACCCTCAACAATATAGGGCTAGTTTACGATAATCTCGGTCAATATAGCCAGGCCCTCAATTACTACCAGCAAGCTTTAGCTATCAGCAAAGACATAGGCGATCGTTCTGGTGAAGGCATTACTTTCAGCAATATTGGTTACTTACTAAAGCAACAGAAGCAACCAGAGTTAGCTATTGTCTTCTACAAGCAATCGGTAAATATCACTGAAGAAATTCGGACGGGTATCCGCAGACTGCCACGAGAATTACAGCTTTCCTACACAAAAACTGTTGAAAATACTTACCGACGGTTAGCAGATCTACTGCTTTCTCAAGGACGAGTTTTAGAAGCACAACAAGTATTGGAACTGCTGAAAATCCAAGAATTGCGGGAATATACTCGCAATAGCAGAATCGGGACCAAACTGACCGAAGTGGTCTTGCTGCCTAAAGAAAAAGAAATTGTCGATTTCTATGGCAGTTTGATCGTCTTCGGTCAAAAACTAAGCCAGTGCGAACAAACTCGATGTCAACAACGCACTCAACTTCGCAAGGAACGCGATCGACTCAAAAGAGAGTACGATCGAGCTATTGTAAGTTTAAAAAAAGAAATCCGTGCTCGTCGAGCTAGAGATGATGTCTTTTTAGATCCAAAAAACCTCAGTGGTACAGCTAAAAAAATTATCCAAGCCCAACCTGGGACGGTTTTGATTTATCCCTTCGTACTCGAAGATAAACTCTGGTTGCTGTGGGCTGCTCCAGGTAAACTGGTCAGCAAGCGGGAAATAGCAGGGGTAGGACAGAAACAACTAACAGAAAAGGTCGTAAAATTTCGGCAAATGCTACAAGACCGCAATTCGGATCTTAAAGAACTGCAAAGGGTGAGCCAACAACTTTATCAATGGCTGATCGCGCCGATCGAAGATGAACTTCTTGCCAGTTCGCTCCAGCATTTAGTTTTTTCCCTCGATCGCGCCAGTCGCTACATCCCGATGGCTGCTTTATTTGATGGCGAAAAATATCTGATTGAAAAATATACCGTAACGACTATTCTCTCAGCCGAGTTAACCGATACCGAATCTCGTTTACCTTCAGGTACTGAAAAAGTTAATGTATTAGCATTAGGAACTTCCGAGCCCATAGATGGTTTTAATGCTTTACCCCATGTCGTCAGAGAAATCGATGCTATTGTCCTGCTTCAAGATCCAAAAGATCGCAAAGGTATTTATCCTGGGATTCAATTTCTCAACAGTGAGTTTGATTTTACAACTATGCGGGACCATCTCGAAGGTCGTCAAATTTTGCACGTTGCCACTCATGGCAAATTCGTTCCTGGCAGCCAGGAAAACTCCTATATTCTCATGGGTGACGGCGAGAAATTACCTATTTCCGAAATTAAAGTACTAGAAAATTATCTCGATGACGTTCACATAGTCGTTCTCTCTGCTTGTGAGACGGCGTTAGGAGGAACGGACAATGAAGGCATAGAAATCCCTGGGATTAGTTCCTATTTCTTAGGAGAAGGCAAAGCGAAAACGACGATCGCTTCTTTATGGCAAGTGGACGATCTCAGTACCAGTTTGTTGATGGAGAGATTGTATCACTATCTGGCTAGTAATAGTGGCGAACATCCAATGACTAAAGCTGAAGCGCTGCGTCAAGCACAATTGAGCCTGTTAGAAGATCGACAACTCGATTCTCGCTCGGACAACGATCGAGGCGGGATTGTTTCAGAAGCAGTTGCAGAACAGCAACTCTCTAGAAGGAGTTTAGCTCATCCTTACTACTGGGCCCCCTTTATTTTGATTGGCAACGGTTTGTGATCCAAGTCTTTTGGAGTAGTTCCCTTGAAAAAAGTCAAATGTAGCAAAATTTTGTTAAATTATCGACTTAGCTAACTGCCAATTCAGTTAATCTATAAATAGATAAGTCTAATACTAATTCCTAGTGAAGTACCCGCGACTTGCGGCTAGCGCCTTAGTCTGGGCTTCCTGTTTCCCACCGATGCCTCCAACAGTACAAGACTATTCTTGGTCTTACTCAGCGTCCAGTGGTTTTACTCGCATAAGCGGTACTAACACTTCTTTACGATTTAGTCGTTACCCAGGCAGACTCCCTGCTTCCCAAGGAGTATATCTTTTTACTTACAAGACTCTTGTTTTTACCACTGCAAGGCTACGCTACTCACCTCGCGAGTCTTGATTATCCTGCTAATAACAGGGTAGTGGTCTCTAGGGTTTATAGGTTGGAGAGTTCGCTGACCAAGGCTACATCTCTTCATTTCTCGCTCTATCTTAGCTATGTATTCTACAAGACTTTTGTTTTGATTTCAAGGCTAGCTCGCTCTCATCCCCTAACTGCGTTCTTTGTTAGGGGACTTACCAAAAACCTAGTCAAAGCTATCTATTTTGAGTGGTAAGTCAAGTCCTAGTTCTCTTGGACTCCGTTATTGGTAAGCGTTAAAGTTCTTACCTTGAGGTAGGTGGCCAGCTCCAAGCTCTAAAAGTAGCGCTGCTAATCATATTAGATATAGTTTAAAACTCTCAACAGCGTAAGGATTTTTAAAGCATTAGTTTTAGCTTTTGGTGCAAGAGCCATTGATAAGAAAGTTATTTTTATGTAGGAGGAGGCGTTTCCTCTCGCGGTTAAAAGTGAGAGTCTCTACGCCGAAAAAAAATGAACATAGGTCGTAAGTTGTCTGTTCTATTGACGTTGACAGTTGCTATAACTTTGGGTGTTACTGCTGCAACAGTAATCAAACCATTAACTGCTCAAACCAGACAACAACCGAATACAATTGAGGAAAAATTAGCCCCAACAGAGCGATCGCGAGGACTAGAGAATTTAGTCTTAGTGCCAAAATTAGTAGCTTTCGGACGAAAACATAACTCCCCCTTAGCTCTAGTAACAGCCGCCCAAATTTTACTAGAAACGCCGCTCGAGCAACTGGAAGTAGAAAAAACTGAAGAAGAACCATTACCAGGAGACCCTCCTCATCAAACTCAGGTGACGAAAAGAAAAGAAAGTATTCAAATCTACGATCCTAAAGTTCTTTTGGCAGAAGCAAGAACGATGGCAGGAGAAGATCGCAATATTTTAGGAGCGATCTCACAGCTCGAAAAACGCGGAGCAACTAGAGGAGCTATTCCTCCCTATCAATATTATGTAGGTCCAGTTTCAGCTTACAGTAGCCTAACATTTAGTATTGTATTTGAACGTAACCAAGTTGCTTATGTTTATGTAATCGGAGATGGAGATACCGACCTCGATTGTTTTGTTTACGATCTAAACGGGAATTTAATTACTTCGGATACAAGTTTTGCAGATGTCTGTGAGTTAGCTTGGATACCTTATCGCACAGTCGAGTTTGACATTGTCATTAAAAATTACGGTTCGGTTTATAACGAATTTGTCTTGACAACAAATTAAACACATTGACATCCTCCCACGAGGGAGCCGTGGGTCTTCTCGCGGGAAGAAGATAAATTTTGTCTCAAAGAGTTCATGCCGTTTCCTTGATTTTTGAACAACTGAAAATGCCTAATATCAAGCGCCGTCATTTTTTACAATTTGCTAGTTCTGTTTTAGCAACGATCGGTTTAAGTCAAATCGACCTGCAGCGACAGGCACTCCGTTACGCTAAAGTACTCGCCCAAAATACAGAGCGAAAATTAGCTTTGTTAGTGGGTATTAATGGTTATCGTAATTATCCCTTGTCTGGATGTATCAACGATGTTTATCTACAGCGAGAATTGTTGATTCATCGCTTTGGTTTTAATCCAAAAGATATTCTTTTAGTCACCGATGAAGATAAAAGCGAGATCTCGCCAACCCGTGCCGGAATTCTGCAAGCTTTTGAAGAACATCTCATTAAGCAAGCCAAGCCTGGTGATGTAGTAGTTTATCATTTCTCTGGTCACGGGGCGCAAGTGGTAGATCCCGAAAGCGGCTTTGCCGACCAACGCAACAGTACTTTCGTGCCGCTCGACAGCTCTTTTGAACAAATACGGGGACAATTGCAAGTATCGGATATTATGGGGGCGACCCTGTTTTTGTTAATGTCAGCCCTGAAGACAGAAAACGTAACTGTAGTGTTAGATAGCTGTCATTCTGGCGGTGGCAAACGAGGAAACCTAATTATTCGCTCCCTAGAACGCTTTTATACAGGCAAAACGATTTATCCTTCAGGGCAAGAGCGCAGTTATCAACAAGAATGGTTATCTCGTCTTAATATGTCGCGAGAAGACTTTATCAGAAAGCGACAAAAGGTAGCCAAAGGGGTAGTAATTGCTGCTACTAGACGGGATCAATTAGCTGCGGACTTGCCATTTTATAATTTTTATGCTGGCGCTTTTACCTACGCCCTGACTCAATATCTCTGGCAAGAAACACAAAATCGAGGAGTAGGTAATGTAATGGCTAATGTGGCTCGAATTACTACCCGCATCTCCACCACCCAGCAAATTCCCGAATTTGAAGCGAAACAAGAAAGCGATCGCGCTAAACCTAGTTATTTTTTAAGCAAACAAGTGCCTCCAGCCGAAGGAGTGATTCAAAAAGTTAACGGCGAGCGAGTTGAATTTTGGCTGGCGGGGATAGAACCAGAAGATTTTGAAGTCTTCGCTCGCGGTAAAGGAGCAATATTTACAATTTTGGCTCGCAACGGTCAAAAATTGGGAGCAATGCAATTAGAATCTTTGAAAGGTTTGGAAGGTTTTGGCAAAATTATCGCAGTCGAACCATCCCAATCTATTCGATCGGGTTCTCTTTTACAAGAAGAAATCAGAGCTATTCCCAAAGACTTTTCTTTGCGTTTGGGGTTAGACGACTCTTTAGGATACCAAACCGATCGAATCAGAACGAGGCTGCGATCGCTGCAACAATTAGAAACTTTACCCCTAGCTCGGGGCGAAGTAGATTATATACTCGGTCGCATGACAGAGTCTATCTACCGAGAAATAGCTGCAACCAACCGCGAACCAATTCCAAAAGTAGGAAGTTTGGGTTTGTACAGTCAGGGACGCGATCTAATTCCAGGTTCTTTTGGCGTTCCAGGAGAAAACTTGACACGAGCGATCGCACGTTTGCAGCCTAAATTCCGTTCTCTGTTAGCTGCCCGACTCATTAAGCTTACTCTCAATGCAGATACATCTAAATTAGCTGTTTCAGCCTCGATGAAGATTCTCGGCGCACAAGAAGAAGTAGTTGCCTCTAAATTTACTCCTCGCGCTCTCAGAAATATCGACAGAGAAGAAGGCGATCGCCCGACACCTGAAGTTTCTCCCGTCAGGATAAAAACTGAAGCAGGTATTCCTTTACTTCCCCTGAGAACCAGGGTTCAATTTCAAGTTAAAAACTCAGAAGATCGCGATCTTTATGTCACCGTTTTAGTTATCGATGCTGGAGGCGAAATAGCAATAGTCTTCCCAAATACTTGGACAGCAACAACTGAAGCAGCACTAATTAGAGCTGGAGAAACTAAATCTATTCCCGAAGTCGGTATAGATCCGTTTCGTTTGGTGGTGAGCGAACCTTTAGGCATGGTGGAAGTCTTGATTTTAGCTAGCATTTCACCACTTCGCAGCGCCCTTAAAACTTTACAATCTTTTGCCGCGCGCAGAGGTTTATCTAGAAGACCCTTTGGTTTAGACGATCGCGAGCAAACTACTTTAGTCAACAATCTGGTCGGGGATTTAGATCGTGTCAGTCGCACTGGTACTCGCAGAACTCGTCTTCAAGCCGAGTTCGATCCTACCGTTAGAGCGATCGACACCACCCAAATAGCTGCCATGTCAATTACGTTTCGCTCTATTGAGGAGGTGTTATAGAAAATGCGCTCGACTCCAAAAAAAACTAACGGGCAATTTCTGAGAACTCTAGCCAGTAGTGGTTTGACTCTATTGTTGGGTTTTTCCTTGTTATCCGAGTCATTAGCAGCTAATCCCAAGCTAAAATCTTTAGAAATAGCCCAACAAACCGAAACAACTAGGCAACAAGCTTCTCGAACTGCTGCCGAACAACTATTTAATGAAGGACTGCAACTTTACGAGCAAGGAGCGCCAGAATCTCTGCTAGAGGCGATCGTTAAGTGGGAGCAAGCTTTGCCGCTCTGGAGGGCGATCGCAGATAAAGAATGGGAAGCCGTTACACTCCTGGCGATCGGCAAAGTCTACTCGGCTTTGGGAGAGAAACAAAAGGCTCTCTCCTACTACAACCAATCTTTACCTTTATTTAGAGCGGTAGGGCACAAAGCCGGCGAAGCTGTTACTCTCAACAATATTGGTAAAGTTTACTCAGATTTGGGAGAGAAACAAAAGGCTTTATCCTACTACAAGCAAGCTTTACCTCTAACTAGAGCCGTAGGGTACAAAGCCGGCGAAGCTGCCACTCTCAGCAATATTGGTAAAGTTTACTCGGATTTGGGAGACCAACAAAAGGCTCTATCTTACTACAAGCAAGCTTTACCTTTATATAGAGCCATAGGAGATCGATCGGGTCAAGCTACTACTCTCAACAATATTGGTAAAGTTTACTCGGATTTGGGAGAAAAACAAAAGGCTCTTTCCTACTACAATCAAGCTCTATCTCTGAGAAAAGCGGTAGGGGACAAAGCAGGAGAAGCTATTACTCTTAACAATATTGGTACAGTCTACTCGGATTGGGGAGACAAACAAAAAGCTCTCTCCTACTACAACCAAGCTCTACCTCTGAGAAAAGCGGTAGGGGACAAAGCAGGAGAAGCTATTACTCTTAACACTATTGGTACAGTCTACTCGGATTGGGGAGACAAACAAAAAGCTCTCTCCTACTACAACCAAGCTCTACCTTTAACTAAAGCCGCAGAGGATCGAGCTATAGAAGCAGGTACTTTCAACGGTATTGGTGCTGTCTACTCTAATTTGGGAGAGCAACAAAAGGCTCTCTCCTACTTCAATCAAGCTCTACCATTATTTAGATCCGTAGGGGACAAATCAGGCGAAGCTTGCACTTTCCACAATATTGGTGCTGTCTACTCGGATTTGGGAGAAAAACAAAAGGCTATATATTACTACAACCAATCTTTACCTCTAAAAAGAGCGGTAGGGGACAAAGCAGGAGAAGCTACTAGTCTTAACAATATTGGTACAGTCTACTCGGATTGGGGAGACAAACAAAAAGCGCTCTCCTACTACAACCAAGCTTTACCTTTAAGTAGGGCGGTAGGGGACAAACAAGGCGAAGCGGTTACTCTCGTCAATATTGGTGTTGCCTACTCGGCTTTAGGAGAGAAACAAAAGGCTCTTTCCTACTACAACCAAGCTCTACCATTATTTAGATCCGTAGGGGATAAAGCGGGAGAAGCTAATACTCTCAACAATATTGGTGCTGTCTACTTTGATTGGGAAGAGAAACAAAAGGCTCTATCTTACTACAACCAATCTTTACCTCTGAGAAAAGCGGTCGGGGACAAAGCAGGCGAAGCTGTAACTTTTTATAATATTGCCTACTTAGAGCGCTCGCGGGGAAACTTAAAAATTGCTCTAGCTCGAGTTGAGAAATCCATTAAAATCTTGGAAGAACTACGGACTAAAGTAGTAAACCCGCAACTGCGGACTTCTTATTTTGCTTCCGTACAAGTTTATTATCAATTTTATATCGACCTGTTGATGGAGCTACACCAAAAAGCTCCGAACCTTGGATACGATATCAAAGCATATCATGCGAGTGAAACTTCTCGTGCTCGCAGTCTCCTCGAATTGCTAACCGAAGCCAATGCTGACATACGTACTGGAGTAGATGGCAACTTATTGCAAAAAGAACGCAGTTTGCAACAACAAATCGTTGCTAGAGAAAAAAAGCGAGTAGAATTAATCGCTAAAAACCTCAACCCAGAACGAGTCAAACAGCTCGAAGGAGAAAGAGCGGCATTATTATCGCAATTAAATCGAGTTGAAACTCAAATTCGCCTGGCTAGTCCCGCTTATGCGGCTCTCAAGATGCCGCAACCGTTAACTTTATCCCAGGTACAACAGCAAGTTCTCGATGACGAAACTGTACTGTTACAGTATTCTCTGGGAGAAAAACGCAGTTATTTATGGCTGGTAACTAGCAAAGGGATGAGCACTTATCAACTCCCTCCTCGCGCCGAAATTGAAAAACTTGCCCAAGCATTTTATTCTCTGCTGCAAGATCCAAACTTTCGTTTTCCCACTCGTGGCGGTCTAGAGCCAATTCCCAGTGCTAGAAGTATCGAACCGGCGCGCCAATTAAGTCAAATACTCTTAGCTCCAGTAGCCGCAAAACTCAATAAAAAACGGATTTTAGTAGTCGCAGATGGGGCGTTACAATATATTCCTTTTGCTGCTTTACCCCTACCACAAAC
>JASJDA010000308.1 GCA_030065755.1 Prochloraceae cyanobacterium
TGTCGACATTTTGACGACATTCCTATAACATTAAGAGAATCTTAAATTTTTCCAACTGATATTTTGATAATTACCTTGGCGGGAGCAAATAAATACTGTTAGATTAATAACAATGGACGAACAAAAAATGCTTTCCCTCGTGAATGCCCTAACTCTAGCCAAAAGAGGGAAGCCACTAACAGAAATCGAGCAAAACATAATACGTGGTACTTGGTTGGGATTGACCTATAAGACAATTGCTACTAGGTACAAGGCCAATATCAAATCTTTAAGGGATCCAGCAGCGGAGCTATGGAAGATGTTATCGGCTGAACTCAAGTTGTTAGGGGTAAAAGAGGATGTAAACAAAAGCAATTTCCGAATAATTATCGAGCGCAATGCTCAACGGATTGCTAAAGAATTAGGACGAACTTCATTATTAGAGTCAGAGTCAATGTTAATTACAGATTCACCTATTCAAAACAAAACCCACTCAAAATCTGTAGCGAAGGAAGAGACTTTTGCAAATATAAGCATGGTCGCAGCAGAAAAACCTTTGTCACCAGTTAAAGAAGCCTGTCCCCAAGCTGCTGCTCTATTTAGGAGCGCAACAGAATCTGAATTTTACGTAGAGCGCATTCAGGATAAAAAGCTGCGAGAAGCAATATCAAAGCCAGGAGCTGTAGTTAGAATCAAAGCGCCAAAGAAGAGAGGGAA
Organism: Prochloraceae cyanobacterium; assembly: GCA_030065755.1. Lineage (GTDB taxonomy): Bacteria > Cyanobacteriota > Cyanobacteriia > Cyanobacteriales > JASJDA01 > JASJDA01. The sequence goes on from JASJDA010000308.1 coordinate 697, forward strand.
AACTTTGTTGGTAAGGGAATTATTATCCAGTGCCGAATCTTATTCACCCGTGTACGTAAATTTTGAGCTAGCAGATAGAGACACGATCGGCAATTTAGAGAAGCTTCTGAAGTGGTTCAGTGCGAATGTCAGCTTAGCTATGGGAAAAGATAATAGCGTTAACGAATGTTGGGATAATATTTTAGGAGCTAAAACCAGTTGTAGTTTTTATTTTCAAAATATTTTATTGAAGAAAGCCGAGCGACCCATAATTTTGGCATTAGATAAACTCGAGCTGATTTTTGAAGTTGAAGATGTTGCTAAAGATTTTTTTGCACTTCTGAGAGCTTGGCACGAAAAAGCCAGAATTGAGGCGACCTGGGCTAAAATTCGTCTAATACTCTGCTATCGAGAAATTCCTTTTTCTCTTGAGTCAAATCGCTCTCCTTTCAATGTAGGAGTCTCAATTAATTTACCAGATTTTTCTAATAATGATGTTCTAGAGTTAAGTAAAAAATATGGTTTAAAATGGGCCACTTTAGAAGCAGAAAAATTCACAAATACAGTGGGCTTTCATCCTGAATCAGTTAGAGAAGCTTTTGAGAGACTAACGGGCTCAGGTTTACAATTAGAAGAATTTTTGCTCGACTATCCACAGCAAACAAGTTTGGAGTAGGTTTCACCAGATGTTAGCCCTGTCTCTCAGATGCTATTACAGGGTAAGAGTGTTTAATTGATTGCTAACCCAGTCTAAATTAAAGACTTTAGCATATATGGGATTATATAGTTTGATTAGATTTTTTTCCCGTTTAACTATCCCAGATAGAAGTAACTCTGTATGTTCGACTGTTTTTGCATAAGTTAAGTTCTGGTTTTCGCTTATTAAAACTTTTCTATATTCTTCTAACATCAAAACAGTCGAACATTTCTTATTCTCAATTAGCTTGTCTCTTATAGTTTTGAGGTGTTCTGGCTCGTCTTTATCTTCCCAAGAATCAATAATTTCTCTCTCGACAATTGCTTTGACATCAATAGATTCTTTATTTAATGAAATATAGTTGGATGACTGCTGAATTAGATGACAAATCTTTTGGGTTAAAAAAGGCTGTCCTTCAGTCCAAAATAAGACTTCTTCTAAAACAGCTTCAGGATCTTTGGCTTTGTCGATAAGTCCCATCTGCAATACTTCAGTTTCGTCAAACTTAAATCCTTCTAAGGAAATACCACAACCGATGTTAAAAGTCTCATTTTCTTTATCTTGAATGAGAAAAGATGGGGATGTTCTACCTAACAAAACAAAAGTCAGACGGGAGTATTTGGGATTTTCAGCTTTTTTGTTGTAAAGTCGGCGAATAAAAGCAAAAAAGTAATCAGTCTGGAATTGGAATTCCAAAATATAATCAATCTCGTCAATAAAAATAACTATTTGTCCTTGTATTCGCGAGAGAAGAATGTCGTCAAAAAAGTCGCTTAGCTGTTTGGAAGGAGACAGAAGAGAATGTTGTTGCCACCAAGCTCGATAATCAAAGTCTGGAAGTAAACCAAAAACTTGAGCTGTATGAGCTATAAAACTAATCTGCCACTGTTCTAGAGTAATGCCTTTGCTACCTATTTCTGTCAGATCGAGTAACGCACAAATATACCCTTCTTCAGTAAGTCTATTGGCAATCTTAACTTTCAAGCTAGATTTACCCATTTGTCGTGCATTAAAAATGTAGCAAAAATGTCCTTCTTTAATTGCTTTGTAAAGTCTTTTGTCTGCTTCTCTTACCACGTAGGTAGGAGAGGTTGGGGATAAAGTTCCCCCAAATTGATATTCATATGTTGAATTGGGGTTTCGGGTTTTGAGCAATTGGTTTTCAAATAAGAGTTTAGCTTGAGTAGCTTTAAGTGATTCTAAAGCACGGTCTAGTCTTTTGGTGCGTTCTTCTACTTTTTGCTCCAAGTTGCGATTAGCTTCAAATAATTCCCCACGCGCGGATTCTAACTCGGAATTCTTGCTTTCTAGCTCCTTGGTAAATCTAATTCGTTCGGCTTCGGCTTTTTGGCGCTCGCTAATATCTTGAAAGGCAGCGATCGCATAACTAATTTCTCCCTTTTCGTTGTAGATGGGGGTGGCTGATACTTCTATTGGTATAGACTTACTTTGATGTCGAATAATGACGTCGTCAGCAGTTGTTGCTAAACCCTTTAAAGCGCGGAGAATAGGAAGTTTGGATTTGGGGTATGGTGAGTTGCTACCTGCTAAATAAACTTGATAAGTTTCGATTAATTGGTCGAAATTTTCAATAGGGACAATTCCTTTGGCCAATATATTTTCAGCAATATCATTAGAGTAATAGGGTTGTCCTTGTCCGTCGGTAATAAAGATTCCAACTGGTAAAGCATTTAAAAATTGTTGGAGTCTTTTTTGACTTATTTGTAGTTGCACATAGGATTGTTGTAGTTTTTTTTGGCTTGTTTGTAGTTGCTGATTTGATTGTTTAAGAGAATAAGCGTAAATTAAGACAATAATGAAAAAGGAGTTAAGTAGAATTCCTAACAAGGGAGGGAGATAAGGAATCCACAGACCTAGTAATAATAAAAGCCAATAACTTCCAGCATATAAAATAAGTGAGCTGACGGCACTAACTCCAATAATAATTAGAAAAAACCTTTTCTTTTGAGACTTAAAGTACCGCCAACCAATTAAACAGGGAATAGCAGTGAATACTAAAATTATTAAAATATCAACATCTTCTTCCCGAATCCAAGTAGATTCTAGATATCTATCTAAAGTATGAAATAAAGTCCGCTCGTCAAGGGCAGCGCTGAGGATTTGAGAGGTGAGGTGAGCGTGGTAATGAATGCCAAAAATATAATCGTGCTCTTCGTTAGAATAATCAGTTAAAGGAGTAATAATTTCATCATTAGATGAGTCCGCTACAGAGCCAATTAAAACAATTTTATTCTTAAATTCTTCAGGTTCTGTTTTCTCTGACAACACGTCAGTAAAGTTAACTTCTTTAAAGCTTCCAGCCAAAGGTCGGCGATAATTAATCAAAGTTTGATAAGAATTGGCATCCAGGTCAATATAGCTGCCACTATAAGGATCTAATGCCTGAAAAACAGCGTTTCCTAACTTTAACCACCCTTCTACAGGGGTATCTTCTAGGTTAATTCCTTTTTTTTCAAGATAAGAAAGACTAACCGCCAAACTAAAACTCGGTAAATAATCCCAGTAGCCGTCGCTCTTTTCTTTTAATCTTGCGTAAAGAAAAGAGCGACGGTAAACTCCGTCAGAGTCAACAGGGGAATCAACAGCACTACGTAGCTCAAACGATACAGGAGGAGGGGCAATAAAAGTTTTCCGCGAACCTGATGGAGTTTTTTCCACCGCTATTACGGGTGTATTTTCGAGAAGATTGATAAGTGAAGTGCGACTTTTTTGATTCTGTTTTGGGGTTAAAGTAGATTTAGGAACGGGAAGATCTCTAATAATATCTAAGCCAATTACTGCTGGTTGTTGCTTTTTTATTTCCTCAATTAAATTGACTAAGGTATTATCGCTAACAATAGGTTCTCCAGATTCTCTCAGCTCTTCTTCTGTTAAGGTAACTAAAACTATACGCTCGTCAACAATTGGCTTGTTAAAAGATTTAGTTTCAAGTGGAAAAGTCTGAAGCATTAAATCGTAGGTACTCAACTCCAGATTCTGCAAGACTCCGAGATAACGTATTACTATTATTAGCATGGCGACAATAACGGTTGTAGCCATAGCTACCCATTCCAACCCGATTGAGTTTGTAAATCTTTCTCGTCTGACTCTGAACAAGTTTATTTTTAATACTCGGCTATCTAACTATAAAATGAACTGTCTCTCAAAAACAAACAAAAGCATTTGATTTCTAGTTCTTTTCCAGTAAATTACATAACATAGCGTCGTAAGCCAGATCGTAAAAGTTAAATAAACTACAATTAGTTGAGTTAGATAGTTCCATTTTTAATTCAGAAGAAATATTGGCAGCGATTTTTAAATGTCCCTCTCTATATATGTCTTTATCGGGTCGGGCTCGATCGCAAATCAAGGAAACAGACCAGCGATATTGTTCGCCAGAATTAAGCTTAATGTCTGGTGGCAGTTCGATTTTGTTGAGTCCTGGATTGACGCTTTTTATTTCTTTAAGGATAATCAATTCATGAGAATTAGTGTTAACTATGGAAAAAACTACGGGCACCGATGGGATTTTAGATAGATTAAACCAAAAAAGCGGCTGGGAATGAATACTTTTCGGAAGCTCGATTTCTGAGGGAACTAATAAATTCAAAGATGTTGTCGGATCTCCTTGGCAGCCCCAAGACCTAGAACTTGAGCCCCGATTTCGATACCTTCGTTGTCGGGAGCGTTCTCGTTGTTCGAGGATTCTCGGTTTGTTAGTACCATTATTTTCATTCACATTAGTTGGATTCATAATTGTATTGCTATTTTGGGCAGTTATTTCCTCGGATAAATTAACTCCTATTAAACAAGAAGTGAGGAAAATTATACTAATTTTTTTAATCATTATTTAGCAGCAGCTTTATTGGGGAAACTCTTGACTATTATAATAATTATTTTGGGGTCGAGCGCCATTTTTTGAACTTTCAATTTCGGCTGGGGATTATTGGGAATTTATGAGAATTATTGAAGACCAATAATAAGGTCGATTTCCCCTCTCAATTTGTTCTATTTGTGCTTGTCTTTTCGCTTCGACAAATGAGAGTTTATCTGAGTAAATTTGACTGTAAAAATCCTCGATAAAAATAGCAGTTTCGCTATCAGATATCGTCCAAAGGGTTCCCAAAACATTCTGAACTCCATTTCGGATTGCTACTCCAGCAAAACCAAGAGTGGCTTGCTTGCTAGTTGGTAAGGTACTACATGCACTTAATGTCAGAAGAGATATTTCAGAAGAACTATCTAATAAAATATCATTGAATTGCTTGAGATTAATTTTTTTATCTGTGGTTAACAGAAAAGAATTTTGTGCTGAACCACCGAAGACTCCATGAGTGGCTATGTGAAGGACTGAATACTTATCTTGCGCAATATTTGACGCTAAATTGCTTTCGGTAAAATCTCGATCGATAAATTTTTCTCCACCTACAATTTTTTCGACAGCATCTACTTCTTCTCTTACGTAGGGCAGAGGTGGAAAATTGCTCGTCCTCTCACTAAGTCCGAAAATTAATGCCTTTCCTATTTTCTTTGTTGTTTCTGTAAGATTTAGACCACTTTTATAAAGAATCGGGTATTTTTGTATGAGAAATTTCTGGCCATCATAGAGTGTTTCCATCGGGGCATTTCTCAAAACTCCATCATTGACAAAGACTAAAAGTTCGTCATCGCTCTCTTTTAAATCTTTTTCAAATGGACGAATTAATAAGTCATAAGCTTGGCTAGTACTCGGGAAATAATTGTCAGTTTTAAGATCTCGCAAATTGTAAATTAATTCTTCAATTTGTTTTTCTAATTTCTCTTGTTCGAGCGCCAGTGTATGTATTTTCAAAGAATTGTCGGGCTTTTTTAGTATTAAATGGGTGCGCTTTGGCAATATTAACGAATAAATTTGTAATTCTTTGCTAGAAGCTTTTACCTGTTCCCTATTTTTCGAGAAAAATTCTGCAATATCCTGAAAACAGGGATCGTCATAGAAGATCTGTAATTCGGAAACTTTTAATAAAGAAATGGTTTCGAGCGCTTTCTCTATTTCTTTCTGTGTCGGGTTATTTGATAAAAGTAACCCCGCATATTCCCTTAAGAAAGGGTTAACTCGCTCTCTTAATTGAAAAAAAAGACTACTACGCCCTACCGTAAAATAATCCCGATTCGAGCGCAAATTCCAAAGAGCAGATTTGTAAGATTTGACTGCGTTTTCTTTTTGACCCTGGGCCGTTTCAATCTGTCCTAGTTGCCAGTATAGGTAAAATAAATTGTCAGAGGCGATCGATTCCTCTCCTGCTTCGATCCCCTTGAGACTAAAGTTTTTAGCTCTTGAGTATTTCTTTTGCTTCAAATAGATTTGAGCAATTTCTCGCATCGCAAATGATAAAGTTCGGCGATCGCCTATTTCTTCGGCAACATTAACAGCGCGATCTAAAAGAGTTTTGGCCCTGGCATCAGGAACTAATGCGGCAATTTGGATTAGTCTTTCGGCTTTGAATCTGGAGTTGGGTACTTTATTTAGTAGAGCGCTCGCATCAGACAGTAATTGAGATTTTTGGTCGGCGAGCATTATATTAGATGCTGTAACAATTTTGTTGGTATTCTCCTCGAAAAGAAGTTCTAGAAGTTGAACTCTAGCTGCTATCTTTGCTCTAATATCTTGAGATTCTGCTAGTTTTAGAGCTAGCTGTGCCATAGAAATAGCTAATTGTGAGTTTTTTCGTGCTAGTTTTTCTTGATTTTGAGCAACATTAAGATCGAATGCTGTCTCCTTTGCTGCATTAGCCACAAATAAGTTTTGTGCGCTCAGTTTTCTATAGGACTGGCTTAAACGAATATAACCAGTAATACTTTCTTGCAAATCTAAACTTTCTTGATACTGAGCAATTGCAATTGTCAAATCGCCTTTTTTTCGATAAGCATCACCTAATATTCCTCTAGCTTTGGCTTCTACTTGGGCCAGCTCGGCATTATTATCAACTACCGAAATCGCCGTCGTTAATCTAGGAATTGCTAAAGATACCAATCCTCTGTCTACGTAAGCTTGCGATACATCTATTGTTGCCAAAGTATAATGCTCGATTGACTTGAGTTTTTTGAATAAATCTATACCTAAGTTCCACTGGGCGATCGCTACGGGTAAATTCCCGATTTGATAATAGGCTGCAGCTAAGTTATTGTAAGATTTGCCTTTAAGTAAATCATCTTCTATCAAGGGAATTGTTTCTTCTATTAGAGTTATTGCTTTTTGATACTCCCCTTGCTGATAAAATTTAACAGCATTAGAAAGAGACTGTTTCTTAAATTCATCTCTATCTTGTACTTGTGCGACTGCAGGATAACTATTGTAAGTCTCGCTCGCACCAAAAAATATTAAGCCAGTTAAGCCAGCTATTTGACAGCAAACTTTTAACTTCATCAGTTTGAGTTAATTAATAATAAGGTTAAGATTTTTTTTCTATTGTTGTAACATTCTGGATGTCTTCACCTGCCGGTAAGAACCCATTTACTCGATAATATATCTCTGCAAAACTATCACTTGCGGCTTTGATCAGCGCCCCTGATTTAAATAAAATTGTAACAATCTCTTCCGGTAGCTCGCTTATCTCCTCAGAAATATTAATTCCTATGCCTCCATCTTCGAGACGGTAAACTTGCAAAATTTGGCGCTCGCCGTAACTGCAAACAAAACCGTCAGCAAATTCTTCTTGCCAGAAGCGATATTCTGATATTTGGCTAAATTCCCGCAAGGCCTTTGCTCGCTCCATGCGCTCGAAAACTTTACGACGGATTAGACTCTGTACCTCCTTCCTTTCCTTGGCGTTAGCGAAAGGAAGACCTGGGGAACTATCTCTAGCCTTTGGGGTGGACATTTCGGCAAAAATTTCCCTTTTTATTGATTTTTTTGCTATTTTACTGCTAAAAGAATCTAAAATACCCAAAAAAATCGTATTTTTTGGAAAAAATGTCTCTTAAGTCGAGCGATTACTATTTTTAACCTAGACTAAGCTAATTCTAGAAACAACATTTGTAGAAGAAAAAAATATTTTGAGATAACTTATTTTAGTTTGAAAATAGCTTCAATCTATCTCCATAAAAATTAATATTATATCTCTAAAAAAAATCCCGACTGTGATAAATTAAAGGTCGGGCAAGTGAAAAAAGTTCTGAAGTTAATTTTTATTTTACCCTGATTCAGTTAATAGGTCTAATTATATGTATTGTAAACACTTGCTTGCGCTCATTTCAATTGCTAGTATTTTTGTATTTCCAGGCTATGCTTTAGGGGTACAAGCAGAACAAATAGAAAACTTAGGGGTGAGATATCCCAATTTATATTTAGCCTCAGAAAAAATTGCTAGTTTAACTTATCCCAAAGAAATCACCTCAGAAAAAACACTTCTTGAAGAAATACGTCTGTTAGCCGACAGAAAAGCAAGGGAAGAGTATGGCTCAATAAATAACTTGAAGTTAACTCAATTAGCAGAAAAATTAGAGTTGGCAAACAGGATATTAATTAGAGAGTTTAAGTTTAAGGGAAATACGGTACTGTCAGATAAACAATTACTTGAAGTCCTCCAAAATGTTGTCGGACAACAAATAGAATCTACTGAAGTATTTGCTCTAGCAGACCGAATAACTAATTACTATAACGAGCAAGGCTACACTACTTCTTTTGCGGCGATCTTCCCCCAAAAACTAGAAGAGGGGGTGGTGACGATCGACATCACAGAAGGAAGGCTAGAAGATATAGATGTAGAGGTAGAAGGCTGGTTGAGACCGAAGTATGTCCGCGAGCGCTTCATCAAAATACTCGGAACTTTAGAGGAAACTGTTTACAATCAAAAAAAGTTAAACGAAGCCGTACAACTCCTTCTGCAAGACGAGAACGTGGAAAAACTGGTTCTCGAGCAGGATTTTGAAGAAATATCCCGAAATACTTCCCTCAAGGTTAAAGTTATACCTACTAAACGGTTTGGTATTACTTTGAGGACAGATAACGGGCGCTCTCCTTCAGTCGGAAGTGTTAACCGCATTGCAGTGATCAAAGCGCGACCCAGTCCATTAGGAGATAGATTGATTGTCGGATATTTAAATACAGATGGTAGCGACGGCATCGACCTATTCTACGGCGTTCCAGTTAATGCGCGCAATGGAGAGTTTTTCTTAGCTTATAGCCAAAATAACTCTCAAGTAATAGAAATTCCTTTTCGTGTTAACGACATAGATTTTGATAGCGATCTATACTTAATAGGATATCGGCAACCTTTGATCGAAACTCCTAACACCGAACTAGCAGTAGGAGTACTGGGTTCTCGTATAAGTAGCGACTCAACTATTGAAAACCGTGCCTTTCAATTAGTTCGAGGTTCTGACGAGACAGGAAATCTAACCGTATCCACAATCAGCTTTTTTCAAGAATACTCAAATCGTTGGCGAAATAATTTTTTTTCGGCGCGATCGTCAATGAACTTCGGCGTAGATGCTTTTGATGCCACTAACACTGGAGAAATAGACGGTCAATTTTTCTCCTGGAGAGGACTGTCTCAATACGTAAACTTTCTCGCACCAGATACACTCTCGATTGCTAAATTGGCTCTTCAACTCACCCCTAATGATTTACCATCCCCAGAACAAATTAGCTTGGGAGGTAGGGAAACAGTAAGAGGATACAGGCAATCTCAAGTGGTAGGGGATAATGGAGTGTTTGCTTCGGTAGAAATGTGGTTGCCAATGTGGAGAGATGAAGATTTAGATATGGCGCTACAGATGGCACCCTTTTTCGATTTCGGACACGGCTGGAACAACGATCGAACCCTAGAGAAAGATAATACTCTATTTTCTGTGGGAGTTGGATTGCAGTATCGAATTAAAGATCGCTTTAGAGATCGCTTTATAATTCGATTGGATTACGGTATTCCCATTGTTCGTATTGAGTCTAATGTTGTCGAGCCTACTTTGCAAGATGACGGGTTTTATTTTTTAGTAGAGTTCAATTATTGAACTTTCCACACCCCAGACCGAGAGGGAAAAGCGCTTGCACGCCTTCCCCTATAAATTATAGAGATTTACAAATCCATTTCACTGCTTCTGCGATATCTTCTACTACGCGATCGGGTTGAGTATAGTGTTGATATTTGCCACTAATAACTTTGTTTCCATAGCCAGTTTT
>JASJDA010000043.1 GCA_030065755.1 Prochloraceae cyanobacterium
ACCCAAAAATTGCCCGATGAATCATAATCGGACGTTGACGAGAACCATCGGCTGCTACATATTTCATATCAAAGCGTTCTGGTAAGTTAAAATCTACCTGGATAGTGGAACATTGCCAAGTACGTCCAATGGCATCTTTAATTTTGATATCGATTTTAGGGCCATAGAAAGCACCACCACCCCGATCTTCAATATATTCCCAACCTTTTGTATTTAACGCTTCTACTAAAGCCTGAGTCGCCAACTCCCAACCTTCATCTGTACCGACTGACTTGTCTGGTCGAGTGGAAAGATTGACCTCATAGTCTTTAAAACCAAAATCTGAAAGAATCTTTTCCGTTAAATTTAGTACGCCGAGAATTTCTCCTGTAATTTGCGTAGGTAAACAGAAAATATGGGCATCATCCTGAGTAAAACCCCGCACCCGCATCAAACCATGTAGGACACCAGAACGTTCGTAGCGATATACCGTACCTAATTCGGCCCAACGCAAAGGTAATTCTCGATAGGAATGGAGGTCATTTTTATAAGTTAGAACGTGAAATGGACAGTTCATCGGCTTGATTTGATAAGCCTGTTGCTCAATCTCCATCGAATCGAACATATTTTCCCGATAAAAGTCAAAATGACCCGATGTTTTCCACAATTCTAAGTTAGCAACGTGGGGAGTATAGAGGAGTTCGTAACCAGCTTCTAAATGTGCCTTACGCCAATAATCTTCAATGATGTAGCGCATAGTTGCACCGCGAGGATGCCAAAATACTAGACCACCACCTGCATCTTCTTGAATGCTAAACAGTTTTAACTCTTTTCCTAGTTGGCGATGATCTCGGCGTTTGGCTTCTTCCTGTTGTTGTAAATAAGCGGATAATTGTTCGGGAGTTTCCCAAGCAGTACCATAGATGCGCTGTAGTTGTGCTTTGGTTTCATCTCCCCGCCAGTATGCCCCAGCTACGCTTAATATGGCTACTGCATCTGGGTTAATCTCTCCTGTATAGTTAATATGAGGTCCCGCGCACAGATCCCACCAAGATACAGTAGCAGGAATTTTGACGGGTTTAATTAAGGAAGGTTCTGGGAAAGTAGCTTTGAGCTTTTCTCCTACATTGGGGAATCTACCGCCGTCGGGACTTCCGATATAGTAACGAGTAATGGTTTCTCCTTCAGGAATGCTATCTAAAATTTCTAGTTTATAAGGTTCGCCTAACTGTTCGATCTCTGCTTTTATTTCTTCTCTATTTACTTCTTCACAAATAATTGGCAAATTAGCCTGAATAATTAAGCGCATTTGCTTGGTAATTTTGGTTAAATCTTCAGGAGTAAAAGGTTGCGGGCGCTCGAAATCGTAATAAAAACCCGTATCTGTAGTCGGACCAATGGTAACTTTTGTCTCTGGAAATAGGATTTGTACTGCCATTGCCATGATATGGGCGCAACTGTGACGAATGCGCTCTAGTTGTTCTGGATTGGCAATTTTTAAGGGAGACTGGGCTAACTGACTAACCATTGGTAAATTAGTTTAATGATAATCGTTATCATAATAGCGTAAATTGATAATCATTATCGAAAGACAGATTTGACAATAACTACTTTTATCGATCGTTAGAGCATTTCTTGCCTAGCCTGAGTTAAAACTTTGCCCGCCGATCTCGCAAAAATTACAGTGAGTAACAACCCCAACATAAAATCAGGTAAAAATGAACCACTCACTGATACAAAGCCAGCAGTTAGCAACACTGAAGCATTAGCAATGATGTCATTACGGGAACACAACCAAACCGAGGACATATTGATATTGTCACTACGGTGACGAATCAATAGCAAAAAACAGATTAAGTTAGCTATCAAAGCTAAAATACCAATTTCACTCATTAATTGAACTTGTGGTGTGGTTTGAGCAAATAATTGATAGCTCGCTTTAGCAAACACTGCGAACAGCCGAAGGCTGCGGCTACGCCTCCCGCAGATATATACATAATAGTGCCTTTAAGCATTGCCGCTCGCGCCTGCGCTTTTTTGCTTTTTTGAATGACCTACAGACTACAGCCATAAACTAAAGCATCTCCGAGCATATCTAAGGAATCACCAGTTAAGGATAAAGAAGCTGCTTTAATTCCCCCGCTAAATTCGACGACAAACATCACAGCATTAATTGCCAACCTAAAGTCGGCAGGGGTCTCCCGTTAAAATCTCTGATTTAACGGGAGGGGAATGAATATATTTATATCAAGGAAGTCCGAATCTCGCAGATAAGTTGTTTACCACAACAGATAAGTTAACGATAAGGACTTCCTTGATATAAATAATATTTTCCAGGAATGCCGACCAACATTACAACTCGCGTAGCGAATCCTTATTTATGCGTAACTTGTCGATCCAGTCAGAAACCACTTGAGTCATGGTTTTATCTTTTGTTGCTGCGTATTTTCTTAATTTATTTAACCTGGCTTCTGATATTCTCAAATTTAATCTTTTATTTTTACTCATCTGGTATACATTGGGTAGCCATTCCTGATATAATTATATCATGTTAATCACCTATGTCTATAGAATCAAACCTAACCCTAAACAAGAAGCGATAATGCTCCATACATTAGAGCTATTACGTCGTCATTGGAATTATGCTTTGGGTCAACGTTTAGATTGGTTGCGACGAACTCGTTGCCAAATAGACAGATGTAGTATTGTAAGTACACCTATAGGAGAAATACCAGACAAAGTAAATTACTATAGTCAACAAGCAGCGTTAAAAGAAACAAAGCGACTTTTCCCAGAATATAAAAGTATTTGGGCAGAGTCCCAACAAGTTAATTTACAACGACTTAATATTGCTTGGGAACGATGGTTAATTCCTGATAAGTCTGGAAAACGTGGCGGTAGACCTAGATTTAAAAAAACAGGTAAATTACGCTCATTTGTTTATCCAAGAATAAACTGTTTAAGAGCGGGCGCTCATCTTAAAAACGGTGTATTAAAACTGTCAAAAATTGGAGAGATACCCGTAATTATACATAGACCAATACCTGACGGTTTTAAGCTCAAAACTTGCACCATTGTTTGCAAAGCAGATGGCTGGTATTGCTGTATATCTATGGAAGATAAAACAGTACCTGCTCCGTTGCCAAAAGATGAAATTAAAACAGCAGTAGGGATTGACGTAGGATTAAAAGAATTTTTAACTACATCTGTCGGGTCAAAAGTACCTATTCAACAAACCTATCGTAAAACTCAAAATCATTTAGCTCGTCAACAACGTAAGTTAGCTAGAAAAGATCAGGAATCAAAACCCTGTGAAAGACAAAAGAATAAAATAGCTAGGATTCATCAGCGTATTGGTCGAATTAGAGAAAACTTTCACTACAATACAGCTCACAGACTAGTTAAAAAATACGATTTAATTGCAGTAGAAGATTTAAATATTCGTGGCTTAGCTAGAAGTAAATTAGCTAAGTCAATTTTAGATGCGGCTTGGGGAAGATTCATTAATATATTGGAGGCAGTGGCGGTAAAACGCGGCGTTCAAATTGTTAAAGTCAAACCTCATGGCGACCCAGAAACTTATTTTTTATAAAGTACCCCTTATCGACAGGTTATCTGCGAAGTGACATAATTAAATACTAAAAAGGGGTACTTTATAAAAAATGAACTTTTTGTATGGCACGTCCGTTAACTGTTCTAATTGCGGCACAAAAGTTCCTAAAACTTTGTCAATTCGCACTCACGAATGTCCGAAATGTGGATGTGTTTTAGACAGGGATGAAAACGCGGCAATTAATATACTGAATCGAGCATTAAGCGAGGTGGGACTCATCTTGCCTGCACGTGGAGGCGATAAGGTTGCTCAGCCTGTGAAGCGTGAAACTTCTTCAAATTGGGATGCTGTACAGTTATCTCTATTTTGATTAGAAGCCCCCGTTAAAATCTCTGATTTAACGGGGGAGAACGTCACAATAGTCCATAGCACTTTACTTTGCTGTTTCTGTAGCTTTTGTAATTCCTTGGCTTTGTTTTGACAACAATGTTTTGCCATTTTTTCGTTCTCAATTATATTTAAATATTCAAACGATTATTTGAATAATGTTAATAATAGCTTTTAAACACTCAAAATAACGTTTGAATGTAAATTAATCAAATACTATTAAAAGAGAGTAAAAAAGATTTAGTAGCAGTTAAATTAATTCTTTCAAGGAATAAGAGAGAATATCAGCAATATGCCGCTTTTTTAGCGAATAATAAGCTAATTTTCCATCATTGCGATATTTAAGCAGTTTCAAGTCGCGCATTTTCCGTAAATGATGGGAAGCTGTAGCAATTGTGACATTTAACATTGATGCAATATCGCAGACACAAAGCTCTTCACCGTTTCTGAGAGCATAAATTATTTTAATTCGCGATCGATCTGCCAAAATACCAAAAATAATACTTGCTTCTTCTAAGATATTCTTTTCTGGTAAAGTTTCACGAATTTGAGTAACTAAATCGGCGTTAAAACATCGTACTTGACAAGTATCATTTACTTTGGTTTTGGTCATAGACATTTTCGATAATCTTGAACGAGCTTACTTAAATAGTACAAGATGCATTTTAGATCTTTAGTCATATAATTATAATGATAATCGTTATCATAAAGCGAGAGAATGCCCAAAGATAGTTTTACCTTACCCCAATATATTGACCTAGTTATCATTGGGGCAGGAGTTCAGGCACTTACTTTAACGACTCACTTACTGCAAAAAAGCTCAAAGCACTATAGCAAATTTATAGTCATAGATTCTGATGGAGCTTGGATGAAACAATGGCATCACCAATTTGCCGCCCAACAAATTCCCCACTTGAGATCGCCTGCCGTGCATCATCCCGATCCTAATCCTTACGAATTAAGAAGATTTGCCCAAAATAGAAAAAGTGAATTGTTTCCACCCTACGATCGACCAGGGACAAAGTTATTTGCAGATTTCTGTAATGAAGTAATTCGACGCTGGCGGTTAGAAGATAAAGTGTATCGAGGTAAAGTCAGGCAAATTTTACCAATTAAACATTGTTCTCGTTCTCGTTTTCAGTTGGTCTTAGATGAGGGAAAAGGTATAGTTGCTCGTAAAGTGGTTTTAGCTATCGGAAGTGGTAAACTTCAGCTTCCAGAGTGGGTCAATCGAATTCGTTGCGATGGTCCCTCAGATCGATTGTGTCATTCTGTGGAAGTCGATTTACGACATCTCAATTTAGCAGGAGAACGAATTTTAGTGATTGGTGGTGGATTGACCAGCGCACATTTAGCGCTCGGTGCAATTAATCTCGGCGCCAAAGTGACTCTAATGACGAGAAAGCCTTTTCAAGAAAAAATCTTCGATACCGATCCTGGTTGGTTAGGGCCAAAATACCTCAAAAATTTTCACGCAGAAAGAGATTGGCATTTACGGTGGCAAATGATTCAGAAAGCACGGAATGGTGGTTCGATGACTCCTGCTATGATGTTGCAATTGAGAAAGGCATCTCGTGAAGGCAAAATTATTTTAAATCAAAATTGTCAAGTGAAAGAGGCTACTTGGCAAAATAATAATTGGCAAGTCAACTGTCAAGATAATAGCACACATCAATTTAACCGAATCTGGTTGGCAACGGGAACTAAATTAGATGCTATCGATCTTCCCTTATTGAAAGATGTCCTCAAAGTTTACCCTACAGAAATAGTTAACGGCTTGCCCGTATTAGACGATCGTTTACGTCTGCCAAAGTCTAATTTTTTTATGATGGGGGCTTTAGCTGCTTTACAAATTGGCCCCGTAGCTAGGAATATTGCAGGAGGAATAAAAGCTTGCGATCGCATCATTCCAGCTTTGATTAAACCTAGTTTAGTTTCTATTTAACTTATCTTCGCCTCGAATCAAATAACACCAAAATCCCAGCCAAAGGTACAAAAAATTTTTAATTTGGCTGCTGATTTTGGCAAACACTACATAAACCAAAAAATTCGAGAGTGTGATAAAAAACTTTGAAATTTTCAGCCTGATATGGCTCGAGCGCTTGTTGTTCCAAGGGGCAAGTGTCGAGGGAAAGCGATCGCCCGCAACCAACACAATTCAAATGGTGTTGGTGCTCTTTGCTAATAACACTATAAAAAGATTCTCCAGTTGGACTTACTCTTTCTTGGATTGTCCCCTCTAATTTTAAAGCTTTCAATCCTCGATAAACCGTTGCTAGTCCTAATTTGTCGCCTCGCTGACGTAATTTGACGTACAAGTCTTGAGCGTTAATTTCTTCTTTTAATTCTTTGAGAACAGAAATGATTTGTTTTTGACTATTGCTTCTTTTCACGGACATAAAATAGACTTATTCTTAATTTTAAATACAAACTTTAATTATTACTGTGAGGATTCGATCTCAATTTTTTATTTAGTAATGATTATCATTATACTACGATCTGTTCTGACTTCTGAGTCCTGACATTGCCAAACAATAAAATCTCTATAGCTTCAGAGCTATAGATATCTACAGATGGGGGAGTACACCGATATGCTCTGTATATCGGTATACTCCTAAATGCCTTGATTTCAGCTCTTTGAACTTCGTCAAACTCTTAGGGAACAAATTGTTCCTCCTCAGACATAACGAATATAAATTCGTTGGACGCTCACGTTGAACTCAAGAAAAAACTCAAGATAACTAGGTAAATAAGGAATAAGAGAGGTTTACCAAGGTAAATTGGGCAGACTAAATTTATTGTTAATTACTAAATTCGCTAAACATTCATTAAGCTGTTCTTTAATTAAAAACTCGTCTAAATTACGCCCGATGAATACAAGTTCGTTTTTTGGTTGACTCGTCCAATCATCTGCTTGTAAATCGTAGCGAGGTCCACTCAGTTGAAAAATATGTCGGCAAGGACTTTCTTGAAACCATAATATTCCCTTGGCTCGAAATATATTGTTTGATATTTTTTGGGTGAGAAAATGTTCAAATTTCTCAATTTTAAAAGGGCGCTCGCTTTGAAAGGAAACGAAATTAAAACCATCATTGGCTAAATGATTATTAAAAGCAGATTTGTTGCGTCTAAACTCATAAATTTCACCTTGATAATTATCTGTTTGAATTAAAGCAATATCTAAAATTAACCGTAAAGGTACTTGGCCATATTCGCTCTCTAAAATTCTAAATCCTGGTTTAATATCTTCAATAAATGCTTTTAATTCGGTAATTTTTTCTTCCCTGGCCAAGTCAATTTTATTTAAAATAATCATGTCGCCATATCGGATTTGGCTTAAGGCAGCATCACTATCAAAATGTTTGGCATCAAAAGCTGCTGCATCCACAACCGTAATTACCGCATCAAGACGAGTTAAAAACTTTAATTCTGTACTAAGAAAAGTCAGGATAATCGGTAACGGATCGGCTAATCCTGTAGTTTCAATTACTAAATAATCTACTTTTTCTTCTCGTTCTAAAACTCGATAAACTGCATCTACTAAACTGTCATTAATAGTACAACAGATACAACCATTATCTAGTTCCACCATATCCGATTCCACTGAAATCAATAGTTGCTCGTCAATATTAATATCGCCAAATTCGTTGACTAATACCGCTATTTTCAGAGCGTCTTTGTTTTGTAAGATTTGATTGAGTAAAGTGGTTTTGCCACTACCCAAGAAACCAGTAATTATCGTTACTGGCATTCCACTTTTAGGCAAGGATGGCAAGGCATCGGACAGGGTAAAGTTTAGACGAGTCATATTTTTAAGTTAATTCGTCTCTCAGCATTTCGAGAATGATTATCATTTTACCGCGTTCGTCAAAATTTGGGCTCTCAGTTTTTTGCCGCTCCGTACAAAACTTTGACTAAAAAGCATGACAATGATAATCGTTATTATTATTAAATTATCCCAGGACTATCTCCAATAAATCAAAACAGATGAACTATTTGCAATCGAAGTGGCTAACTTTACTGGTTAGTCTCGGCATTTTAACGGGTTGTAGTTCGCCTCTAGCGGATTACAATCCTGAAACTCAAATCTCAGCTTCAGAAACTAACGGCGAACCCCTAGACATTACGGTAAGTATCCTGCCCCAGGAATACTTTGTCGAGAAAATTGGAGGCGATCGCGTTGAGGTTAACATCATGGTCGAACCAGGAGCTTCCCCTGCAACTTACGAACCGAAACCACAGCAAATGAAGGCATTGAGTGAAGCGGAAGCTTACATCAGCATCGGAGTTCCTTTTGAAAAAGCGTGGATGGAAAAAATTAAACGGGCTAATCCCCAAATCCTAGTCATTGATTCTGCACAAGGAATTGAACGGATGGAAATGGTTAACTACCATCATCATGGTGAAGGAGAAGGACACGACCACGGTGCAGAAAACCTTGACCCCCATATCTGGCTATCTCCTCAATTAGTAAAGGTTCAAGCAGAAAATATTTATCAGGGTTTAATAAACATCGATCCAGAAAATAAAGCAGAATATCAAGCCAATTTGGAGCAATTTCTGAGAGAGATAGAGCAACTTGACCAACAAATTAAACAAAATTTAGCTGGAATTGAGAATCGCCAGTTTATTGTTTTCCATCCATCATGGGGCTATTTTGCTCGTGATTATGACCTGGAACAAGTTTCCATTGAAGTAGGAGGACAAGAACCCAGTGCTGCGGAATTAGGAGAGATAGTTAAAGAAGCTCAAGAAGAAAACATTAAAGTGATTTTTGCCCAGCCAGAATTTAGCACTCAAAGTGCAGAAACCATCGCTCAAGAAATTGACGGTAAAGTATTGTTAATTACCCCCCTAGCCCCAGATTGGTCGAATAATCTGCTTCAGGTTTCCCAAACCTTTGCCGAAGTTCTCCAAAAGGAAGGAGATACAAATTGAAATGTCAGAAGTAATGACCCTGCGCCATGTCTGGGCGGGCTATGCTTTAGGGTTTCCATCAAACCAATATATAAAGTCTTTTTGCAACAATGAAAAATACGATACGCTCGTTCTCATCTTGCAACTACTAAAATTGCCAATAGTCTGTTTATACTTACGACTCTTACGTTGTTCTTCAGAAATAATCATAGAGCATCCCATATAATTACGAGATACTCTATGATTATCTATTTCAGCTTATGAGTAAATAATTTTTCAGCATATACTTAAATATTTCAACTTATGATTAAATATTTCAGCTTATGCTTTAACCGACAGTTACTAGATATCTAAATCGGTGAGATTCAAACGAGGTCCGTAGGTTTCGATAAATTCTCGCCTCGGTGCTACCCGATCGCCCATCAAAACTGTAAAAATGCGATCGGCTTCAGCAGCATCTTCAATTTCTACTTGTTTGAGAGTACGAGTTTCTGGGTTCATGGTAGTATCCCATAATTGTTGGGGCATCATCTCGCCCAAACCTTTGAAACGTTGGATAGTATAATTAGCGTTGGTGGGAAACTCGTTAATTTTTTGTTGTAATTCGCGATCGCTATAGCAATAGTAATGATTCCGCCCTCTTTCTAGCTTATACAAAGGCGGACAACCAATATAAATAAAGCCTCCATCTACCAACGATCTTTGATATCTGTAGAAGAAAGTTAGCAACAGAGTACGTATGTGAGCACCATCAACGTCAGCGTCAGTCATAATAATAATGCGATGGTAGCGTAACTGGGCAGGATCGAATTCTTCACCTTTTATACCCAATCCTAAAGCAGTAATCAAAGACTGAATTTCATTATTCTTATATATCTTGGCATCGTCAGTTTTTTCAATGTTGAGGATTTTACCCCGCAGAGGTAGAATTGCTTGGTATTGTCTGTCTCGTCCTTGTTGAGCAGAACCTCCAGCACTATCTCCTTCAACGAGGAATATCTCTGATTTAGCTGGATCTCTTTCGCTGCAATCCTTTAACTTACCTGGTAAGGGAGAAGATTCTAATACTGACTTGCGACGTACTAATTCGCGGGCGCGACGGGCGGCTTCTGCAGCTTTGAAGGCTTGGATTGCTTTTTCAAGAATCGAATCTGTTACCTGGGGGTTAAATTCTAAATACTCGTTTAATACCTCCCCCACCAAAGAATCTACTATTCCCCGCACTTCCGTATTTCCCAGTTTAGTTTTGGTTTGACCTTCAAATTCTGGTTCTGGTACTTTAACGGAAATTACCCCCGTCAAACCTTCTCTGACGTTTTCACCGCCAAGGTTAGATTCATTCTCCTTGATTTTATTGCGCTTGCGGGCAACATTATTTATTGTCCTGGTCAATACTGTTTTTAATCCTTCTAGGTGGGTTCCCCCGTCAATAGTGCGAATATTGTTGGCAAAACCGAGAAGATTGTCGCTGTATGCATCTACGCACCACTGCAAAGCAACTTCTATTTGTACCCCGTTTCGTTCTCCTTTAACGTAAATAATGTCTTGATGTAGGATTTGTTTTTCCCTAGTCATGTAAGCGACATATTCCCGAATCCCCCCTTCGTAAAGATAAGTTTCTATGTGAGGTTCTTCTTTTCGATTGTCGGTGAAAGTAATTTTTACCCCTGCGTTGAGATATGCTAGCTCTCGCAAGCGCCCTGCTAGGGTATTGTAGTCAAACTCGATGCCGTCGGTAAAAATTTGCGTATCTGGAAGGAAGCACACAGAAGTACCAGTACGTTGTTCTTCCTTGTCGGGTTCTATTTGTAATTCTGTAGCCGGAATTCCCCTTTCGTAGCGTTGGGTGTGAATTTTCTTGTTTCGCCAGACAGTTACATCTACTCTTTCCGATAAGGCATTGACAACTGAAATACCTACTCCGTGAAGTCCTCCTGAAACTTTGTAGCCGCCACCGCCGAATTTACCCCCAGCGTGCAGCACAGTCATGACAGTTTCTAAAGCTGATTTGCCAGTGGTTGGGTGAGTGTCGGTGGGAATTCCCCTACCATCATCTGTAACGGAGACCGAACCATTAGCATTTATATCTATTTCTATATGAGTACAATAGCCAGCTAGAGCCTCATCAATAGAATTGTCCACCACCTCGTATACTAAATGATGGAGTCCTCTCGGCCCAGTTGAACCAATATACATTCCTGGACGTTTCCTTACAGGTTCAAGACCTTCAAGAACTTGAATTTGATCGACACCATAACTGCTAGTCATGTAATCAACTCTCCAAATAATGGCAAAAAGCCTAACTTCGACCCCTTGAGGCAAAATCCTCAAAAATTCTAACACAAAAGCTTTAAGGACGACCCTAGAGTCTTCTCAAGTGTAATTTAATTAGCGATGAACCCCCTTGATTATGGGGAGAGGGGGAGAGGGGGAGAGGGGAAGAGGGGGGAGTGGGAGAGGGGGAGCAGGAGGAGAATAACAAATAGCAAACAGTAAACAGCAAACAGCAAACAGCAAACAGCAAATATACTAAAATGTTAATTGTAATTTGTGGCTCTACGGCAACTGGTAAATCTAGTTTAGCCTTAGCTGTAGCTACTCGTCTCAACTCGATAATTCTCAGTGCTGATTCTCGCCAAGTATATCGCGAGTTTGACATCGGTACTGCCAAACCAACTCTAGACGAACAAAAATTAGTTCCACACTATTTAATTGATATATGCGATCCTAAAGAGACTCTAACTCTAGCAGAGTATCAAGAACGAGCACGAGCTTTAATCGAGCCCAAAGAAGATCGAGTTTTCTCTTCTCCCCTTCTTCTAGTAGGCGGTACGGGTTTATATATTAAAGCGATCGTGCGAGGATTGAAAATTCCTAGGGTTTCACCACAACCAGAATTGCGATCGCAATTACAATCTCTAGGTCAAACTTTACTGTACCCTTTCTTATTTCAAGTAGACCCAACTGCTGCTCAAAAAATACATCCTAATGATGAAGTGAGAACTTTACGAGCATTAGAAGTATACTACGCAACTGGGCGACCTATTTCCGAACAGCAAGGGGAAAATCCACCTAATTATCCCATATTACAAATTGGTCTAGATTGCGATCGAGAATCAATTACTCGTCGTATTCAACAACGTACTGAAAATATGGTGGAATTGGGATTAGTTAAAGAGGTAGAAACTTTATCTGAGAAATATGGTTGGGATTTACCTTTGTTAGATACTCTGGGCTATGGAGAAATGAAACAATATCTAACAGGGGAAATATCTCTATCTCAAGCAAAAGATTTAACTGTTTTGCACACTCGCCAATTTGCTAAACGCCAGCGTACTTGGTTTAGAGCATATCCTGAAATAGAATGGTTTGATGCCGATTCTCTCCATTTATTCGATAAAGTATGGCAGCGAGTACAAGAATTTATCAATCTTGGGAATTTATCTTAAAAGTCGATTGCCACGCTATTTTTTTTCTTCTTGTCTAATTTCTGCGAGCGATTTTTTATTTCTACGACGATCTAAGATTGCTTGAGAAAAATTTTTTTTGTCTAAAGTTTCTAGCGCTTCTGGGACGGGATCGTAACCTCCAGGATGGAAGGGGTGACAGCGCAGTATGCGCCGAATTGCCAACCAACTACCCCAAAAAGCCCCAAATCTTGTAATCGCTTCTAGAGCATATTTAGAGCAAGTCGGTCTAAAGCGACAACTAGGGGGAATTATAGGAGAAATAAAGTTTCTATAACCCTTAATTAGCCATATCAATAAGATTTTCATGCTGTTTGCTATTTGCTGTTTGCTATTTGCTGTTAATTCCTACCCTGCTCCCCCTGCTCCCCCTGCTCCTTCTCTCCCCCTCTCCCCCTCTCCCCTGCACCCTAAATCTTACTTCAAAGCCGCATTGTTGGATATTGCGATCGAGTGGTGAGGTGAATTGCCAGAGTTGACAAACAATGAATGAAAAAACAAACTAGAATTATGACAATAGGGTAATTTAATTTTTTGCTTATTTGTTTATTTACTATTTTGGTGGGATGAAAGAGTTTGAATCAGCAAATTTACTTACTTTAGCCTCACTAACTTTAAATGAGTTCACTATCAACCATGTCAATGTAATTTTACGTGAAAAATACTAAAAATACGCAACAGTTTCAATCAACTGCACCTGAGAGTAAATTTTTTGTCATAGGAATTGGTGCTTCTGCGGGTGGACTTAAGGCATTAGAAGATTTTTTTGAAAATATGCCTGCTGATAACGGAGCCTCATTTATTGTTATTCAGCACCTTTCGCCCGATTTCAAAAGTCTGATGAAGGAATTGCTAGAGCGGCGCACGCGCATGGCTGTATATCGGGTAACTGACGGGATGAAACTACAGCCCAATTCAATCTATTTAATTCCGCCAAGAAACAACCTCATCTTAGAAAATAGACATTTACGCCTCATCGAACAAGTAGACGAAGGGCGTCACCGCTTCAACTTTCCCATTAACTTGTGTTTTCAATCCTTAGCTGCTGACTGCGGCGATCGCGCCATTGGGGTAATACTTTCGGGAACTGGCAGCGATGGAACCCAGGGATTACAAGCTATTAGTGAAGCTGGGGGCATTACCCTAGTTCAATCTCCTACAACTGCTGAATTCGACGGAATGCCTCAAAGTGCTATTGCCACTGGCTTGGTAGATCGGGTTCTTTCACCGCGAGATTTAGCTCAAACGCTCTATGAAATCGTTCGTCTTTCTAGCCATCGGGCTAACTCTAGCGAATCTGTAGCAGCAGAGATAGATCGGGTGAAGCTCAAGCAGATCGTGGGCATTTTGACTGACGAGGAAAATATAGATTTTTCCTATTACAAAATTAGTACTATGAGCCGACGCATCTATCGTCGCTGCTCGATGACTGGATTTGATGCTATAGAAGATTATATTGCTTATCTGCAAGAATCTAGTGAAGAACGAAAACTTCTGCAAGAAGACCTTTTGATCGGCGTTACCAGCTTCTTCCGAGACCCTAAAGCTTGGGAGTACCTGGAAAAGCAGATCTTTCCTGAGTTGATCGAACAGACAAAACCCTCAGATCAAATTAGAGTTTGGGTAACAGCCTGTGCCACGGGAGAAGAAGCCTACTCGATGGCTATATTGCTCGATGAGGCGATTCAGAAGTCTGGAAAGTCCGTGAATTTGAAGATCTTTGCCACCGATATCGATACCGCTGCCCTAGAAAAAGCTTCTAAAGGGGTTTATTCAGAAAACATTGTCAACGAAATTTCCTCCGAACGACTGGAGCGATATTTTACCTTCAAAGACGGCTCGTTCTACGTAAATCCAAAGCTACGAGAGATGTTAATCTTCGCTCCCCATCATCTCGCTAAAAATGCTGGATTTTCCAAAATGAACCTCATTAGCTGCCGCAACGTGCTGATTTATATGCAGCCACAGCTTCAACGACGAGTAATGCGCATGCTGCATTTTTCTCTGATTCCCAAAGGAATTCTCTTCCTCGGAGCAGCAGAGACTCTAGGAGATTTAGAGGATGAGTTTGAACCTTTAGATGAGAAGTGGAAGCTTTTCCGCAAGCGACGGGACGTGCGACTGCCATTTTTCTCATCAGGAACGACACCAATAAATAGGACTGCTAGCCCTTCTCTAAAACTAAATTCCGCTCAGCCTCGTTTAGATCCTTTACTCAGTAGAGCGTTTGCATCTTTTTTGTGCGAGCGTCGAGCCACTTGTTTTTTGGTCAATCGAGACAATGAATTGCTCCACGTTTTTAGCGATGCTGCAGGTCTGCTCCAGGTGCCTCAAGGTTGGATGACAAAAGAAATTGCTCAGATGATGCCCCAGGCATTACAATTACCTCTTACCACCGCTTTGCATCGAGCCAAGCGAGAAAATAAACCAGTCTTGTACGCAGGCATTGTTATCGGAGAAGGGGATAAAGTCCGCAGCCTCAACTTAAGGGTAACTTATCAAGAAGCCGAAGCAATGGCGACAGACTTTCTCATGGTGGTAATAGAAGACGACGCTAAACCTCACATTCCTCCCACACCAGAAGTTTTCCAGGTAGATACAAAAGCGACACAGCGGATTTTAGAACTAGAATACGAACTGCAGCAAACAACAGAAAATCTCCAAGCCACCATCGAAGAGCTGGAAACCACCAACGAAGAACAGCAAGCTACTAACGAAGAATTGTTGGCTTCCAATGAGGAACTGCAAAGTACTAACGAAGAACTTCATTCAGTGAATGAAGAACTTTATACCGTTAACGCCGAGTATCAGTCCAAGATTCAGGAATTGACCGAACTCAACAACGATTTAAACAATTTGCTGCGCGGTACGGATATTGGCGTTATTTTCTTAGACGAGTCGCTCAAGATTCGCAAGTTTACTCCCGCAGCCACAGTGGCGATTAACCTAGTCGATGCAGATATTAATCGTCCTATAGAACATCTCTCCCATAATATGGACTATTTCGATCTGGTAGGGCAGTTGAGAGAGGCGATCGCAACTCGACAAGCATCGGAAAAAGAAGTAAAAATTGTCAAAACAGGGTCGAATTTTCTGATGCGAGTTCATCCCTATCAAAATGAAACACTCGAATATGAAGGTCTGGTAGTAACCTTTATCAAGATCGACAAA
Source organism: Prochloraceae cyanobacterium (assembly GCA_030065755.1). Lineage (GTDB taxonomy): Bacteria > Cyanobacteriota > Cyanobacteriia > Cyanobacteriales > JASJDA01 > JASJDA01. The sequence continues at coordinate 15,475 of JASJDA010000043.1, forward strand.
CTCAAGCAAACCCAGGCAAAACTAGAGCGTCAAACGGCAGAGTTAGAATATTTGTACCAGAATATGCCAGTTGGTTTGGCATTAATTGATGAAGAATTTAGATATATTAAAGCCAACGAGCGACTGTCTCAAATCAATGGAGTGCCAGTCGAAAAAATAATCGGTGCAACTGTATCCCAAGTAGTTCCAGAACTGAAAGACAAAGTCGAACCAATTTTGTGCCACGTGCTCAACACTGGAGAGTCAGTAGAAAATTTAGAAGTTAGCGGCGTAACTGCCGCTGCTCCCAATGTTCAAAGAGACTGGATTGCCAATTACCACCCAGTAGAATTGCCAGGAGATCGCCGCATTATCAGTGTAGTAGTTAATGAAATCACCGAACTCAAACAAGCCCAAAAAGCTTTGCAAGCGAGTCAAGAAAGACTGAAATTAACTTTGTTGGCCACTGGAATTGGAACCTGGTGGTGGGAACCCGAACCAGATCGCGCCACCTGGGACGATCGCATCCATCGACTCTACGGAATCTCACCCGAGCAAATGCCTCTTACCTATCCCGATTGGTTAAAATTAATTCATCCAGAAGACCGAGAAATGGTAGAGCAAAGAGTAATCGCCGCATTAGAAGATCGCCAATCCTACGAGGTAGAATTTCGCATTGTTTGGCCCGATGGCAGTATTCGCTGGCTAGCAGCTAGGGGCAAAGTGGAGCGAGATGCACAAAAACGACCAATTCGCATGCTCAGTTCTAATATAGACATTACCGAGAGGCGACAGGCACAAGCCGATCTGCAACTGTCTGAGGAAAGGCTGCATCATCTTATCGATTTACTGCCGCACCAGATCTTTGCCACAAATGCCGAGGGGCGATTTATCTTAGCTAATCAGGCAACTGTTGACTCTTAGTGGTCATTTTGTTAAACATACTTATACATAGTTACCCAAAATGTATAAGTTATGCGCCCCCATGAATTTGCTCAAAAAATAGGAGTATCAGTAGAGACGTTAAGGAGATGGGATAGATCTGGGAAATTAGCCGCCAAAAGAACGGTCAGCAACCATAGGTACTACACAGAAGAAGATCTAATGGTTGCTATTGGTCTTAAAAGTACAGCGACAAAAAGATTAGTCAAAGTTTATTGTCGTGTCTCTTCCCCCAAGCAAAAACAAGAATTAGCCAATCAAAGAGCGGCAATGGAGCAATTTTGTTTGGCCAGAGGTTTAGCAGTTGACGAATGGATTGAAGAAATAGGAGGAGGACTTAACTTCAAAAGGAAAAAGTTCTTATCCTTAGTTGAAGAAGCTATTCGAGGAGAAGTTGAAGTTATTGTAGTTGCCCATAAAGATAGGCTTTGTCGCTTTGCCTACGATCTAATCGAACAAATTGTTAGTAAACGAGGTTGCCAGATCGTAGTAGCCAATCAACAATCTATGTCACCACAACAAGAGCTAGTCGAAGACTTGATGGCAATAATTCATTGTTTTTCCTGTCGGTTGTACGGAGCAAGAAGCTATAGAAAAGAGAAAGAAAAGGCTGCTGATGCTTATAGAATGTCGACATACCAATTGGTGGGAAAACTCCAGCAAGAAGTTCATCCTAATACCGAGTGGGTAGAGCAAACACTGCTCCAAGAACAGCGAGTTACAGAAACAGGTAAGCGATTAGTTTTGCCAGAAGAGAATAACCTAGATCCTCAAGAACCTCAAAAGGTATTTCAAGTAATCAAAACTCCCATGCCTGTCTCAGAATTCGAGCGACCTGCGGTAATTTCTATAGCTGTAGATATCACAGAAAGGAAGCAAAATGAAGAAGCCTTGCGAAAACGAGCTTTCTACGATCCCCTCACAGGACTGCCAAATCGGGATTTATTCATTGAAAGACTCAAACACGCCATACACCGCTCGGAGCGCCAAGGTTCGCACCTATTTGCCGTGTTGTTTCTAGATCTTGATGGTTTTAAGGAAATTAACGACAGTATGGGGCATCTTGTAGGCGATCGGTTACTCATATTGGTTGCCGAAAAACTGCAGAATTGCATCCGACCTGGAGATACCGTTTCCCGATTGGGGGGTGACGAATTTGCTGTTTTGCTCGAACAAATTGACAGCGAGCAAAATGCCATGGCGATCGCCGCTCGCATTCACCGAGAATTGTCTGCTCCTGTGAAAATTGAAGGGAAGCGAGTTTTTACTTCTACCAGCATTGGTATTGCTTTGTATGCTCCTTCCCTTTGCGACAGCGAACATCCCAACAAGCTTTTAGAGAATGCCGACATGGCTATGTATCGAGCTAAAGAAGTAGGAGCAGGCCATACTCAAGTTTATACTCCAGGAATGCGCTCGGAAGCTGAGGCACTAGTGGAAATTAAGACCGAGTTGCGAGAGGCCCTCGAACGAGAAGAATTTGTCATGCACTATCAACCCATTATCGACCTGCAAACTGGTAAACTGAACAGCCTAGAAGCACTATTGCGCTGGGATCGCGGCGAGCGAGGACTTATAAGTCCAGGAAAGTTTTTGCCCATAGTTCAACGTTCTAATATGCTTCCTACCTTAGAAAGGTGGATTCTCAAACAAAGCTGCACTCAGTTTCAAGAATGGTTAGAGAAAATTGATAAAGATAATCCAATTTCACTAAGTGTAAATATTTCCGCACAAAATCTGAGCGATCGTTCTTTTGTTTCTTACGTTAGCAAAGTCTTGAAAGAGACAAAGCTAGCTTCTCATCGGTTAATTCTAGAGCTTACTGAAAGTTCTTTGGTAGAAAATGCGGGCTTAACTGGTAGAATTATCTCCTCGTTGCAGTCGATGGGAATTCGCATTGCTTTAGATGATTTTGGCACGGGATATTCTTCACTATCCCACCTCTATAGATTTCATCTCGATACCATCAAAATCGATCGTTCGTTTATCTCACAAGTAGAAAAAGGTCAGCATTTATCGAAAATTGTTCGCGGCATTATTTATACAGCTAACCAGTTAAACCTAAATGTTACTGCAGAAGGTATTGAAACTAAAGAGCAGCTCGATTTTCTGGAGCCTCTTGGTTGCCAATTCGGTCAAGGATTTCTTTTTGGCAAGCCTCTTTGTGCTGGTGAAATGTGTGAGTTAATTTGTAGCAATCCAATTTGGAAGCAAATCAGGGATTTCCGCAGCTAATCCCTGTTTGCGATCGAATATAACCTATTATTCCCCGATCGCCTCATCGGGTAAATTACTGGCAGCGATCGCAATAGCAGCAGCAATTAAAGCAGTTGTTTGATAAGCTTGTTTGAGATCGCTTTTAGGGTCGTTGGTTTTAGATTGGCTGAGATCTGTATTATCTAATTTTTCCAGTTTCATAAAAATCTCTCAATTTTAAAAGTTGTAATTAACGATCGAGTAGGAATAAACTCGTTGACAATGCCTGAAGTGCCGAGCGAATTAAATGTGAGTTCCTACAGCGATATCGTTTAAAACCACACTAGCTAAAAAATCTCTCTTTCTCTAGAGCCAAAAGTCCTAATCTTTTTGTGACTAAAGTCATGTTTCAGTGGAAATCATTTCTCATAGCCGATCGTAGACTGGGTCAAACTTAAGGAGGAAGGATATGTAAGGGATGAAGGATAAAAATAAAAAGATGGATCTTCCTTCTTTATTAAAGTCAAAAAAAACTGGCTATCTCTGCGTAAATTAGAAATAAATATACATCTAAATATCTGAGCTTTTTGATTATAATAAAAAATATTTATTAACATTGAAAAAATATTCATATACTATCACTTATTACTTTACTAACGTATATGAAGAAAGATGTAGTCTCTTGATACTGTTTTCTCTATCGAGTATTAATCGCCCTATAATGTCTGGGCACTAGATTATGTTGGAAATACTAAATATGACCCAAACTAATATTTCTTCTCTCATCGAACAAATGCAAAAACCAGAATTTTACCCTCATCCGGTTAAGCAACCAATCCAATTAATTCAAACTCACGTTTCTTACGTACTGCTGACTGGAGATTATGCTTATAAATTAAAAAAAGGAGTTAATTTTGGTTTTTTAGACTTTTCTACTTTAGAAAAGCGCAAGCATTTTTGCGATGAAGAACTTCGCATGAATGGAGCGATCGCTCCTGAAATATACTTAGAAGTTTTGCCTATAACTCAAACCGGAGATAAATTCATCTTGGGGGAAGAAGGTGAAGCAGTAGAATATGCTGTGAAAATGCACCAATTTCCCCAAGAAAATCTCTTTAGTGAAATGTTTGCAGCGGGGAAAATTACCGAAGAAAATTTAGAAGAATTAGGGCGATTGGTAGCTAAGTTCCACGCTAAATCAACCACCAATGAATACATACGTAGCTTTGGAGAAGTAGAGAAAGTTAGAGAAGCCTTTGATGAAAACTATCAGCAGTCAGAAAAATATATTGGCGGAGCGCAAACTCAACAGCAATTTGACGAAACTAAGGAATATACCGATCGATTTTTTGCAGAAAGACAAGAGCTTTTTAAAGAACGTAGAGAAGGCGATAAAATAAGAGAAGGTCACGGAGATTTACACTTAAGAAATATTTGTCTGTGGAACGATAAAATCCAACTGTTCGATCGCATTGAATTTAACGAACCTTTTCGCTTTGTCGATGTCATGTATGACGTTGGTTTTGCCATGATGGACTTGGATGCGCGGGGTCGATCGGATTTTGGCAATATCTTTTTAAATACATATTTAGAGGTAACTGGGGACTGGGAAGGTTTGCAAGTATTACCTTTGTATTTAAGTCGTCAAGCTTATGTAAGAGCAAAAGTAACATCATTTTTACTAGACGATCCTGCTATTGGAGAAGAAGACAAACAGAATGCTAAAAAAACAGCAGCAGACTACTATCGTTTGGCTTGGGAATATACTAAAACCAAACAAGGAAGACTGTTTTTAATGTCGGGGTTGTCAGGTTCTGGTAAAACTACAGTAGCAAGAGAACTAGCAAAACATAAGGGTGCAATTCACCTACGATCGGATGCAGTGCGCAAGCATTTGGCAGGCATATCTTTAAACCAGCGAGGAGGAGAAGATCTATATACGCCTCAGATGAATCAAAAAACTTACGCTCGCTTACTAGAATTAGGGATAATGCTAGCAAAAGAAGGCTGGACAGTAATATTAGACGCTAAATACGATCGCCTCTCTTTACGTAATGATGCTATTGCTGCTGCTGGTTCAGAAAAGTTACCTTTGCAAATTTTACACTGTACTGCCCCAATAGAAGTATTGAGCGATCGCCTTTCCCAACGCAGTAATGATATTTCCGATGCTACACCAGACTTATTAAAGCAACAACAAGCAACTGCAGAAACCTTTACCGATTCCGAACGAGCCTATCTTATTAATATAGACACGGCAAAAGTAGATTGGAAAGAACAATTAGATTCGATCGATTGCTAGCATCATAAGGGGAGGTTAAACAATCTTGGTGTTAGACTTATGAGCCAAAAACAAGTTAGCTTATATTTTTAGCAAAAATTAGCTCAGAAAATATATTTTTGTCCAAAATACCTGAGAAACGTTAACATAAGTTAACAACACTGAATTAATAAAAGTTGCTGGTGTGAAATAAATAGCAGCTAGAGCCTAAGATAGCACCAAACCTGAAAAAAAAACTAAGTTAATAATCTTCTACCCTCAACTTTAGGAGACAAGCGTGTGAACAAAAATAAGAAATGGAGAAATGCAGGGCTATACGCACTATTAGCGATCGTAGTAATCGCTTTAGGAACTGCATTTTTAGATCAACAGCCAGCTCAGCAAAAAATCTGGAAATACAGCGAATTTATTAACAGAGTAGAAAACGGAGACATTGAAAGAGTCCAGCTAAGTGCCGATCGCTCCCAAGCAATAGTTACAGAGCAAGACGGAACCAGAGTTGTAGTAACTCTACCAGCCTACGACTCGACAATAGTAGACATTCTCGCTGAAAATAACGTAGACATTTCCGTTAAACCTCAAAGCGACGAAGGCTTCTGGTTTAAAGTCCTCAGCAGTCTATTCTTGCCTATCTTGTTGTTAGTGGGTCTATTTTTACTGCTGCGACGGGCTCAAAGTGGTCCAGGTTCTCAAGCAATGAACTTTGGCAAATCTAAAGCTAGAGTGCAAATGGAACCCCAAACCCAAGTTACCTTTGGAGATGTTGCTGGAATTGAGCAAGCCAAACTAGAACTAAACGAAGTAGTTGACTTTCTCAAAAACGCCGATCGCTTCACCGCAATTGGTGCCAAAATTCCTAAAGGAGTACTTTTAGTAGGGCCTCCTGGAACTGGTAAAACTCTCTTAGCACGCGCTGTAGCAGGAGAAGCTGGAGTACCTTTCTTCTCCATCTCTGGTTCTGAATTCGTAGAAATGTTCGTCGGTGTAGGTGCTTCGAGAGTTCGCGATCTATTCGAGCAAGCTAAAGCTAATGCTCCCTGTATCGTATTTATCGATGAAATTGATGCCGTAGGTCGCCAAAGGGGTGCAGGTTTGGGTGGCGGTAACGACGAGCGCGAACAAACCCTCAACCAGTTACTGACCGAAATGGACGGTTTTGAAGGCAATACTGGTATTATCATTATTGCTGCTACCAATCGCCCCGACGTTCTCGATGCAGCATTGTTGCGTCCAGGTCGTTTCGATCGTCAAGTAGTTGTGGATCGTCCTGATTATGCAGGTCGCCAAGAAATTCTTAAAGTCCACGCTCGCGGTAAAAGCTTGTCTAAAGACGTAGATCTAGACAAAATTGCTCGACGCACTCCAGGATTTACTGGTGCTGACCTGTCTAACTTGCTCAACGAAGCCGCAATTTTAGCAGCACGTCGCAACCTCACTGAAATCTCTATGGACGAGGTAAACGACGCGATCGATCGCGTCCTAGCTGGACCAGAGAAAAAAGACCGCGTGATGAGCCAGAAGCGCAAAGAGCTAGTAGCATATCACGAAGCAGGTCACGCTTTAGTTGGCGCTTTAATGCCAGATTACGATCCAGTTCAAAAAATCAGCATTATTCCTCGCGGACGTGCTGGTGGTTTGACTTGGTTCACTCCTAGCGAAGATAGAATGGAATCTGGACTATATTCTCGCTCCTACCTGCAAAATCAAATGGCTGTAGCTTTAGGTGGTCGCATAGCTGAAGAAATTATCTTTGGCGAAGAAGAAGTTACTACTGGTGCTTCTAACGACTTACAGCAAGTAGCCAGAGTTGCACGTCAAATGGTAACTCGTTTTGGCATGAGCGATCGTCTGGGACCTGTGGCTTTAGGTCGCTCACAAGGTAACGTTTTCTTAGGTCGCGAAATTGCATCCGATCGCGATTTTTCCGACCACACTGCAGCCGCTATTGACGAAGAAGTGCGTCAATTGGTAGACCAAGCTTATCAACGCGCTCAAGATGTATTGGTTAATAACCGTCAAATCCTAGATAAATTAGCAGAAATTTTGGTGGAAAAAGAGACGGTAGACGCTGAGGAATTACAAAATATACTGGCAAACAACGACGTTAAGATGGCAGCGTTGGCTTAAGATAATTTCTCTCATAAGTTAAAAAAAGCAGCACTAGTTAAAAAAAGCAGCACTTGTTCTGATGTGCTGCTTTTTTTGTATCATCCCCAATAGGTAGAAGTTTCGCATTGACAAAAAATAGGAAATATGTATTTAGCGATCGTTGATTAAACAGATACAGATAGAAATGTTCGCGGGTCTGTTGAACTCGATTTTCAATTCTGTTTTAAACTTAAATCAAGTTTGATTTTTTTTAATCAAAAAATATTGATTTTTATTAAAAAAGTTATATTCTTCGAGTGATTTAAGATATGGGGTTGGAATTAGAATCAGGAAGACACCAAGATCGGACTGAGCGATCGAAGCAAACAAGCACTGAGTCCTTACAAGGTGAAAACAGTTCTCCAGAAACACAAACTGGAAGCCAAACCACAAGGGGATTATATCCGAGTACGGGTATGCAAGCGCCAATGGGTATCGGGTTTCCAGCTAATAACTCTCAAACACTAGCCCCAAGTTCTACTAATTCTGAGAAAAGTGAAGCTGCTGCTCTGCAAGACTCTTCTCAGCAAAACTCGTCACAACATCCAGCAGAATCTCCTCTTCAGACAGTAGGGCGATCTTCTCAACATCCTGGAGCGTTCAGAAGAGAAGCACAACAACACTCGCGCTCGTCTGAGAATGGTTCATCTTCACAGAGGAATTCTGTCACTCCCCAAGATAATCCAGGAAATTCTTCCATACAACAACAGCCAAGTCAAACACCGAGCGATAACAGCAATAATCCAGCCAGCCAAAATAACCCGACTTCAACAGTTGAGCCCCCACAGTTCGAGCGAACTTCCAATAAACCCATCTTCGCCGCTGCTGATGAGAATGCTGTCGAGAATTTAAATCCTTCTCAAATCCTGGGAAAAACAGCAGACGGTAAAACACTCTACGAAACCGACGACCCCAACTCCAGTATTGAAGCTGCCAAACAAGGAGCGCCCGTAAAATAAATAGTGCCGCTACTACTCAACTAGGTGCAGTGCGTCAGCGCGCCACGGCTCTAACCAGCAGTCTGAGCCAGGGAATTACCACAGCCAAAACTAACATAACTCAAGCACTAGCCCAATTCAATGCTAATCTTACATCTGCTCAAACACCAGCTCCTGGTGCTGCTCAATCTTTAGTCAAAGAAGCACGAGAGTTTCTAGACCAAAAGATTAACACTGCAGTTACTCAATTAGAGACAGGGATAAATAATGGTGCGTCTCAAGTAACTCAGTCGGGACAAACTGCTGTGGGCTCTATTAATAATGCCGCATCTCAAGCTATTTCTACTGCAGAAAATACAGCCAGTCAATCCAATAGCGCCCTCGACGAGCTAAAAGCAAATGCAGACAATAGTTTCGCTCAATTAGAGAATGGCCACTCTCAAACTTTAGATAACACCGTTACAGACGCTAGTAACTTCTTCTCCCAACAATCGTCAAACCTGGGAAGCAAAATAGACTCTGTTGTTGCCAATCTCAATAGTAAATTAGCCGAAAGTACTAACCAACTTACCTCTGGGTTGAGACACGGCTTGGCACAAGAGAGAGCCGATATCGATAAAGCGGCAAACCAAGCAGCAGCTAAAGTCAAACCCGCTTGGAAACAAATAGTTAGCGTCGCGATCGATGTAGTAATTACGGTGGGAACTACAGTAGCGATCGCCGCTCTAGCTGCTTCGGGACTGGGCTTGCCAGCAGCGATCGGTTTGGCTGCCTTAATTGGAGCAGCAGGAGGTGTAGCGAGACTGGCTGCGGAAGACGCACTCAACGGTCAGATGTCGTCGTGGCAAGAATACGTCGAAGAGGGGGCAATAGGTGCTGGCTCTGGAGTTTTACAGTTATTAGGTGGCAAAGCAGTCGAAAAATTCGCCAGCCCCTTAGCTAGTAAAATAGCCCAGAAAGCCGCTCAAATAGGCATAGATACGGCAACAAATACACTCACGGATTTGGGTACTAGATTAGCTAATGGAGAAAAACTGAGTCTCAGCACGGTGGGAATTAGTTTAGGGTCGTCTCTGTTGGGTAGTGCTGGTGGAGAAGCTCTATCTGGGAGTTTCGGTAAACTGGCGAAGAAGGTTCAATTAGATCGAGTCGATAACAAGTTATTGCAAAATAGCAGCGATTTGGTCTTCGATACGATCGGCAATGTGACTGTGGATATGGCCAATTTGACTTTATTGCAGGGACAAAGTTTATCTTTGAGCAGCTTAGGTGAAAGTGTGGGCAGCTCTGCACTAGGTCACGTAACGGGGAAGAAAATTCACTCTCACAATGGCAATAATAGGTCGAGAAGTCTCGATCGTACCGAAAGCAATCCTCAGCGGATCGGAAACCAACCAGAAATTAATAATAATCTCACCAGTATCGATCGACAAGTAACTTCAAGCGATCTCGCTTCTACTTCTTCATCCGAATCGTCAAATCCTAGTGTTGTCAATAATAATCGCGAACTTGCTGCGGCTTCGGAAAATGAGACTACAGGCGCTCGGCACAGAAGAACAACTATTGAAGATCCTTCCACTGCTAATAATAAGGTTGATTCTCAACAGGATAGAACAAGCCAGACCAACAATCTCCAAAGAGCAGAGAATTTTGACAAATATCTTACTCCTCAAACCAGAGGAAAAGTTCCTGTTTATGTCGATCCAACACTACAAGGGAATACAGTTAGAGTTCATTATGATGTCGATAAAAACGGTCTAGTAACTGGGATTCACATGAGATGTGGTCCTGATGCTAAGCCACACGATATTGCCCTTCACGAGCGCACTGCACGGACAATGCAGCGTTACTCTGGTTTTAGCGGTCGGGTAATGCAGATAAAGGCTCGCTTGCAAAAGTGGGTTGGAATGCACGGGGAGCCACCTGTAGGCTCTCGTGCTTGGGAAGCGAGAATGGAGGTCGATAAGCTTAACAGAATTATTAAGCATCGACTGGATATGAAAGCTGAACTTGGTCTGAAAGACAATGACCAAACAGCTCTTGATGCTGAAATTAAACACCTTGAAGAGCAATTAGCGCGCCACGAAAAGACCCTCGAAGATATGGATAGAGATCCTGGGGTTGGTTATGTAGCGGCTGAAGGATACTCGGAATTACACAATCACTATACAGGGGTGCCTTCGCCAGAAAAATTTCTTAAAACTACCAAATATCAAGAGGATTCCCAAAAGGCTCTTCAAGACTTACACGAACTATTTTTAGGAAAAATACCAGAAGACCCAGAAAAAGGGAAACAGCACAGATTCGTGCGTAAATATCGAAAAAAAGAGCTGGATATTTTAAAACAGCGTTTAGAAAAAGAGGGTTTAATTGATAAAGAAGGCAAGTTATCAACTGAAATAGATCCAGAAACAGCCAAAACAGTTATGGAAGATTTACTGTCTTCTCGAAATGGTATGCCTTTTGATTCTGTCTATATGTTTCGTGGCCTGCTGAACCCAAACCCTCAGAAGTTAAAAGAAGCAGTAGTAGAAGAATTAGATGCTCAAGGAATCAAACACGCGGAGCTTCAGGGAACACCTTTCGGCAAACAAGATCCAGAAACTTTCGCCCGACCAAATAACTCCCAAGTTTGGTTTTTGAAACTCCAAAGCGGAACGAAGAGGTTAACTCCTAAAAAAGGCGGCTCTCTTTCCAAGAGTGACAAAAAAGCAATTGAAACCTTGGGAACAGAACGAAATGTTGGGATAGATTTTGCTGGGGCAGAAGATAAAGAGTTTACGTCAGCAGGTATGAAACGCTGGCAGGAATATTACTCCGAAATTAAGAAAAAAGCAGATATTGATAACGCGACTTACGTTTTACGAACACACGCGGGTGAAGGTTATTCTCAACGAGACGAAAAGGGAAACTTTTCAAGCAACAGTAATCACCGCGAAATTGCTAATAAAAATGTTGGGCAAATAGTTGATGCTTTAGAGCAAATGGCAAATAAAGGTCAGCTTTCAAAAAATGTAGTGGTTAGGTTGGGACACGTTACTCACGCCGATTTCGAGCAGCTTGAGAGGCTAGCAAAACTAAGCCACGAGCATGGGATTATTGTGGAAGCTAACCCCAGTAGTAATTTGGCCACTGGCTCGGTTAGAGACAAAAATGAAATGCGGCAAGTGCTCTTAAAATTTTTGCACCATGACGGCTTGAGAACGACCCTAAACACAGATGGCGGTGGGGTTATGGGCACGACTATTTCAGAGGAGTACGATAAAGCCGAAGAAGCGATTGAGCTGTTTAAGGAAGGTGAAATCGGGCTAGTCGATGAGAAAAGAAAAATAATTTATCACTATAGCGAAGACCAAATGCCTAGACCCAGAGATAGAAACCCAGATTATGAGTACAAAGCAATTACAGAAGAACAAAGAAATAATTTTGATATAGAGCGGCTGAAACAAGAATCAGACAGATATTTAGATGAAATAGCCCCAAATATTGGCTCGCGGGAGCAAAGACAACAAAGTCGAAGCACAAAAAGAACCTTGGCACAGAGCTCTTCAAACGACGATCGAGAAGGTTTGGAAACAAAAAAATCAAAACGCTCTCAAAAATAACGATAAAGCTTAGAGAGATAACCATAATAGGACAAAGATATTAAACAAAATACAGGAATTTTAGCCCTATGGCAAAAAAATCATTATGGCAACTATATATCCCAGCCTCGAAGAGAACAGCCCATCGGCATTGGTTCGAGACTGGACGTACAGGGCCTGGACGAATAGATATCGAAGGTAAAAACCTAACAAGGGCTGCTGCTGATGGAGCCTATCTACAAGGGGCAAGATTCTTCAAGTGCGACTTGTCAGAATCAGATATCAGTTCTGGTAATCTAAGAGATGCCGAGATATTTGAATGTGTTTGGGATGATGCTTTACTTTCCGGCACGAGGTTCGATCGAGCTATTATCGAAAATTCCTGCTTTGTAGGAGCTTATCTAGGGTTATCCAACTTTAGCGAAACCAAGATAAGAGGGGGTAATTGGAGTCAGAGCGATCTTCATCGTTCTGCTTGGATTGATGCTTGGGTAGAAAATGTTTGTTTTCAAAAAGCCAATTTTCAAGGCATTAGGCGGCTGAGGGGAACACATTTTATCGGCTGTGATTTTCGAGAAGCTAATTTGTTACTCGCAATACCACAGGACACAGTATTTGAACGCTGTGATTTTAGAGGCGCTTATCTCGATGAGCTGATTCTGAAAAATACCGTTTTTAAAGAATGTGCCTTTTACGGTTGTATCGGTATCCCCGAACTGGAGGGAGATTGTCAAATCATCAAAGCGGATTTATCAGAAGAATTTGATAATACCAACACAGTAACCCAGGAACAAATGCTCGCTTTTTGGGGTTTAGAAAATAATGCACCAAAGCCAGAAGTTAGCATTTTTTCCCTTTCTGCTCCCCAATGGGAAGCTTATATCGGCCACGAACATCAAACAACTCAAGCACAATGGGTAAACAAGGGTTGTGCTGGCCCAAGACCAATGAACGTGAAAGAAAAGAATCTGAGTCGAGCATTTGCCTATGAAGCCTATTTTATCGCAGCACGTTTTACCAAGTGCGACTTTGCTGCTTCGGACTTGAGACGAGCAAGAGTACAACAAGCCGAGTTTATTAATTGTATATTCGACGAAGCGCTCCTAATGTACCTGGAAGCGCGGCAAGAAGTACATATGAGAGTTCCAAGCTCGCAAGCTCTTTTCCAAGATTGCCAGGTAAGAAAAGCTCATCTCAACCGCTCGGAATTAGAGAAACTTAAAATAATCGGAGGGGATTGGAGCGATTCAGAATTTAATAACTGTATTTGGCATTTCGCTCGCGTAGAAAATGTCTGTTTTCGTGGCAGTAATTGGCGATGGGCCGATTTACGTGACAGCCATTTTATCGGCTGCGACTTTACTGGCGCTGACCTAACAGAAACCAATCTCGTTGGCGTAACATTTGAGCGCTGCCATTTCCGCGAAGCTAATTTCGACTGGCCCAAAGTTAGAAAAACTACTTTTTCTCAATGCGGTTTCAAAAATGCTAAAGGCAACGTATTTGACTACGGAACAGAAGAAGAGGAAAGATCGAGAGTTATCGAACCCGATCTGTCCGAAGCTTTTGATGGCACCGAAATTTTAGAATCGATAGATGATCTTAAGCAATTGTTCTATTTATTAGACGATCGCCAAAAGCCAGAAGCCACTTAGCAGCAATAACCACAGATTACTTGATTTTTATGTCTTAACGTGAAAGTTAACTATTATAAGCATTCTAGCTTATTTTTACTTTGAGCATTGTTTAAGTCCCGCTATAGAGAAGTAGTGGAAAATTTTCTTATATACTTGGGTTTGTTGGCACTCTGCCAACAAACGCCAATTTGAAAGTGTTGGGTGAAAGACTGTCAGTGTTTGTTTGTAGTGTCTTGAAACCGTTGAAGTTGGAAATATGAGAGCTAAAAGGGATGAAATTCCACCTGCTGAATTGGTGGAGCCAGAGCTAACCGCAGAAGTGGTGCCATACCGGCTGCCACTGAGAGAACCTTACCGTTGGGCCAAAGGGCTGAACCGGTTGCGAGAGGGGTTGCTTGTTATATTTACTGCTGCTAATTGCCGAGGAATTGGTGAGGTTGCGTTCGGGCCACATGAGAAGCGGGACTTAGCTGGTGATAAACGGCAGCTAGAGGCGTGTTTGGGGCACTATAAGGTAGAACAGCTCTTAAGTGAGTCCGCAGTGCTGCACCCGAGGATGCGCGCGGCGGTGGCATCGGCATGGTACAGTCTAGGGGCGCAGATAGCAGGGTGTGCTATGTCTGAGTTCGTCACCGGCGCTCAATTGGAGGAGTGTGTTCCGGTAAATGGCCTTATTGTAGCGGAGTCCCTTGAGGATATTGAGCAGCAGGCCCTAGAAATGGGACGGGCTGGATGTCGAGCTATAAAGCTTAAGTGTGGTAGCGACTCGGTGGCGCAGGACATCGAGCGTGCCAGAGCTATACGGGGCGTATTTGACGGTTTGCTGCGGTTGGATGCTAATGAGTCCTGGGATATTAGGGAGATGGTTGCCCATGGCGATACATTTGCAGAGCTTTCCCTTCAGTATATTGAACAACCGTTTCCCATTACAGATATTGCTGCGGCAAAGGACACAGTTGCAGCGTTGCCTGTTCCAATTGCAATTGATGAGTCAGCTACCTCAGCTGCGGTAATTGATGAGTTGCTCGAGAAGCTTGCAGTGCAGTACGTTATCTTGAAGCCAGCGCGACTCGGCGGCCCCGATAGGGTATGGGAGGCGATACAAAAGATTGCCCTCCGAGGTGCAAGGGGGATTGTTACGAATAGTTTGGAGACCTCGGTAGGACTCACCTGCGCCTTTGAGTGTGCGCGCATGCTTGGGGTGGTTGGTCCGATTCCCTGCTGTGGTTTGGGTACTGCTCGTTTTTTTGATACCTTTCCAACGACGCTTCCTAAAAGCGATAATTTCTCAATGCAGTATCAAGGGGGCGGTGGGCTCGGGGTCATGCTAGACGATGTTATCCTGAATAGTCTGCGGAAGGATTGGGGCAATTAGTTTTCGGAATAAAAAATAATTTCCTCATGCCCTTTTAAAAAATGAATCTCTGAAATCAATATACAGCAATAAGTATAGGCTATTTGGGCACTATATGACAGCTTCTCTAGCATTGGGCCAACTGATAAGCTATTTCCTAAATATCATATAAGTTCCTGTATTTTCTCTCGGATAATCTGGCTCTATTCTTCTTGGAGCTGTCAATTCAAGGACTAAAGGGTTGAAGTATTCGCAATATTTTTCGACGCTTCTAGCTATAGTACATTGTCCTAACGGATCGTGTATATTTCCAAAAATTTGTGTTTCATCCGTTTCTTCACAAATTAAAATATGTCCGTGTGTTTTCAAACACCTTATCATCTCTTTAATAACTTTTTGTGCTTGCTCGTCTATAAGATGTTGCAAGAAAGTAAATGTTATTATTACATCAAATGTATCGCCAGAAAGTATCTTTGAGGAAAGATCGTTAACTTGAATAAAAGTAACGTTAGGAATAAGGGTAACAGCTTCATTGACAAACGATTGTTCTCTTTCAAGACCGATAACCTTTGATGCAAACTCAGTTAAAACTTGAGTCATCCTACCATATCCACAACCAAATTCTGCTGCTGCATTGATTTTTCTTTTGTTGTTAATTAGGCTAAGATAGCATCTAAGATCTTTTTGTTCGATATAATTACGAACTGACATCTTGGCGTCGTTTACATCGACCACATCCTTCATTTGATAAGGAATCCAGTTTTGTTGCTCAGAATTCATCATGTTGTGTCCTCAGCGGAAAAATGTCCTCTTAGTACAATTTCTCTTAGTGCAATTTAGAAAGTTATATGACATCATCTCTGAGGCTGTAGCAACTGGTCAAGCTGTTTATCGATAAAATTCAACTATTGTTCTTACAAGTGTCTTATTACCCTTAGTTTCTCGATAGCTAAGCAAATAAACTAATTATTATAGCGTTAATTAATTATGCAAGAGGTCTATTAAAGATGCTCGTACCGATTTTCTGCACAAATTGACAACCAATTTGGTTAAAGAAAATAGCTCGATCGCTATTGAGTACTTGGGTGTTAGAAACCTGGTCAAAAATCGCAAGTTGGCGCTTGTCTATATCCGATGAGGCTTGGGGACAGTTATTCCTATTTTTAATAAGGAAGTCCTCATAAAGCAGTTAAGTTAAATACTCACGCAGATAAGTTATCGTAAAGGACTTCCTTATTAAAAATAAAAGATTTTCCAGGGGGCAAAATGTTTCGTCAACTTGAATATAAATGTGATTGGTACGGGCGTCAATGTTGCAAAGTTTTTCTTGAGCAGATACTTCCGAAGATAATAATTAGTGAAGAAACAGCCACCACTGGAATTACTGGAAGAAAACCAAAAGTCAAACTAGCAGGAAGCCACTGAAGCTGAAAACCAATAACCATTAACTCGCCAATAATAATCGACAGAACACAACTGATTGGCGAAATATTTTTGCCGTACAAAGCTGCAATTACCGTGGGGAACAACACCGTTAGTCCGGTAAAAGTTTGAGTAGCGATCGCAAATATGGTATTAGGAGGTTTATAAGCAATAATTAAACCAACGATCGCCAGAATAATAATTAATATCCTACCGATTAATGTCTGTTCTTTAAGAGAAGCTTCAGGACGTATATAGGAGAGATAGATATCTCTAGTGATTATGGAACTAAGAGCTAATAATTGAGAGTCTAAAGTTGACATAAAAGCAGCTAAGGCTCCAACCATAATCACAGAAGTCAACCAATTAGGAGTATATTCTGTCAACATCATTGGCAAAATTCGATCGGCAGCTTTTCCTGATAAATCGGGAAAAGCAATATGACCCCACATTCCGATAATTACTGGACAGATAAATAAAATTGCAGTTATCAAAGGATATAAAATTGTGGATATTTTTAAAGGTTTAGGAGTTTTAGAAGTATAAAAACGCATAAACATTTGGGGAAACATTGGCAGAGTAAAACTCCAGAGCGCCATAAAACTAAACCACTTTTTCTGAGTAAAGAAATCATTAACACCACCTCTCGAAAATAGTTGTGGTTCGATATTATATGCTTGCTGATTTGCTTCAATAAATCCGCCAAGATTGCTAGCAATAACTAGCATCGCTAGGAGCATCAAGACAAACATTAAAATTCCTTGCAAAACATCAGTTAAAGCAACACTCAGCATTCCTCCAATAAATACGTAAATTACAATAACTAACGTTAAAAATGTTGCTCCGACAAAGTAAGGAACTTGTCCAGAAGTTAAATTTTCTAATAGATAACCTGCCCCAATAGGTTGTAATGCCAAATATGGTAAAGTAAAAATTACCATAACTGCTAAAAAAAGTAATTTCAAAGGTTTGTTCTGAAAACGAAATTCAATTAATTCTGGAGGTGTAATTAAGTTTTCTTGCTTGCCTAAAAGCCAAACCCTATAGCCAATATAATAAAAAGATAAAGCAGCAAAACCAGTCCCGAAAGCCATCATGGGATAATAGCTAATGCCAATCCGATAACCTTCTCCAGCAAATCCTAGAAAGAAGAAAGAACTAAAATTAGTGGCAATTAAAGTAAAAAAAAGAACGACAGAACCGAGTTTTCGATTTGCTAAAAAATAATCTTCAGCCGTATTTGTTTGTTGTTTATAAGAGAATATGCCTAGTCCTAGAGTACCTAGTAAATAAATAGCAATTACTAAATAACCAATCATTGTATTGACTTACATTGATGTTCTTGTAGTCGATCGTTACTCTGAGGGAGTTTTCCAGAATTTTAAAGTAAATATAAATATTAGACAAGAAAGAATAACTTGTAACCCAACAAAATAGAAAATCCAGCTGGGCAAATATAATAAAACAATAGAATCATTAGTTTGCCAATGCCAAAAATCTAATGAGAGTAAGAAAACTATAGTAAAACAAAAAAACCAAAAAGCTCGTGTATTTAACATTTTTTACCAATCTAGAGAAAATGTTTTGAGGTCGATCGAGATTAGAAGCTAATTAAGAATTTGAAAATTTGAGCAGGCGATCGCTAATTATATATCTAAATGAATAACGAAAAGATATCGATAAGCTAAATTTATATAATTCTCTGGAACAATAT
This sequence comes from Prochloraceae cyanobacterium, assembly GCA_030065755.1. Classification (GTDB taxonomy): domain Bacteria; phylum Cyanobacteriota; class Cyanobacteriia; order Cyanobacteriales; family JASJDA01; genus JASJDA01. The sequence continues at coordinate 33,670 of JASJDA010000043.1, forward strand.
TTAGTTTCAAATCGTCGCATAAGTTGTTTTTTTTTAATCAGCAAAAATACCCAATTTTGTCCCATTTTCGACACTACTTTAAAAATATATTAATATTATTAGTGTTTGTTTTTAAGTATAAATACACATGAATAATAATCAACAGATAATACCAAGCGATCCTTTATTTAAAGACCAGTGGCACTTATTAAACACTGGTCAGAATGGAATTAAACCTGGAATAGATTTAAACGTAGTTCCGGTGTGGAGTAGTGGCTACACGGGCAAAGGAGTAAAGGTCGGTATTCTCGAAGGTGGCGGTACGGATACTACCCATCCCGATTTAGCTCCCAATTACGACACTAACATCGACTACAATGCCATTACTAACAACAGAAATGTTTATGTAGACAATGGTAAAGCGCACGCAACCGCCACTGCTGGCTTAATAGGAGCAGCAGCTAACAACAACATAGGGGGCGTAGGTGTTGCTTATGATGCAACGATCGCTAATTTCCAATTCGACTACGGTTCCACCGATACTCAAGCAGCAATTTCCTTTAACCAGGCTCTCTTGAGTGGCATGGACGTGATTAGTAATTCTTGGGGTACTTCTACGCCCTTTTACCGAAATTTCAGTGAGGCTCGGTGGAGTAGCTTTGCCCAAGCAATCGAAAACTCAGTCAAAAATGGTCGCGGCGGTTTAGGTACCGTTATAGTTAAATCTGCTGGCAATTATCGCAGAGACGACCAATGGACAAACGGGAGTAATTTCGTTAACTCTCCTTACACCATTGCTGTAGCTGGAGTAGGCCCTGAAGGAGACTACCGTTATAGCAGTAGTACAGGACCTAACATCCTAGTGGCAGCACCGACGAAAGGAACCAATAACTTGGGAGAAACTGTGGGAATTGTCACCACTGACGTAGCTGGCAGTGGGGGCTACAAGAGTGGTGACTATACAGATTCATTCTCCGGAACTTCTGCTTCTGCTCCTATGGTTGCGGGTGTGGTAGCACTGATGCTACAGGCAAATCCCCTACTCGGTTACCGTGACGTACAAGAGATCCTTGCCTACAGCGCTCGCCGCTATATCCTCAACGACCCTACTCCTCAAGACTCGCCTTGGGCAGAAAATGGCGCTAATAACTCCAATGGCGGCGGCCTGCATCACAATCTCGATTACGGTTTTGGTTTAACTGACGCGCATGCTGCTGTCCGTCTGGCAGAAAGTTGGAAAAAACAGCAGGTTTTCGCTAACGAGCAGGCAATTCCTTTATCTACGACAATATCTACATCTGGAGTTGACGCTAATGGTAATTCTTTTATTGCTAGTGAAATTACTGTAAATTCAGCTTTAGAGCTAGACCAAGTTGAAGTTAACCTCGACTTAAGACACAGCGATACTGGGGAATTAACCGTTGTTTTACAATCTCCATCTGGCAGTAGAAGTACCTTAATTAATAGTGGAACTGTTGATGTGAGTAGCAGTGGCACGGTAAGAAGTTATCCTGATGGGAAAGGTAAAGCATATGAGGGAAATAGCTTCAAGCTATCTTCGACTAATTTTTGGGGCGAGTCGGCAGAAGGAACTTGGAAGATAATTGTTACAGATACAAAATCTAACAGCAATAATTCTACTTTTAACGGCTGGACGTTAACTTTGCGAGGCGATGCCCTCACAAATGATAATACTTACATTTACAACGATGAATTTGCTAATTTTACTGCTGACAATGCTAGAAAAACTCTCAAAGACACTTCTGGTATTGACACGATTAACGCTGCTGCTGTGACTTCCGACATTGACTTACATCTAGCTCCAGGTATCGTTAATACTTTAGCGGGCAATACTCTCACAATTGCCAATGGCACGACTATTGAAAATGCGAGTGGTGGCGATGGCAACGACAAAATTATCGGTAACGGAGCAAATAATACTATAAAAGGTTATAGAGGCAATGATTATTTGAGAGGAAATGGTGGTAACGACTCAATATTTGGTGGGACTGGCGATGACAATTTGCAAGGGAATACTGGAGCCGACCTTTTGTCTGGTGGAGATGGTAACGACTATCTCCGTGGTGGCTCTGATAGTGATACTCTCATTGGCGGTGCGGGACAAGATGCGTTTGTTTTCAATGGTTTGAAACCAGGAGTTGATATTATTTCCGACTTTAAGAGTTTAGGAGAAGCCGATCTCATTAAGCTGTCTGCTAGTGGCTTTGGCGGCGGACTTACTTTGGGAGCTTTAGACGCCAGTCAATTTACTATCGGGTCTTCTGCTTCGAGCAATACCGATCGCATTATTTATAACTCTTCTACTGGCGGGTTATTCTTTGATATTGACGGTATGGGAGGACAAAACCAAGTGCGGTTTGCCTCTCTTTCTACCAATTTGGCTCTCAGTAACAATGACTTTGCCGTAATTGCTTAACATTGAATGCCGCTAAGATAAGCTGAAACCCTGTTGTGGGAAAGGGTGCAGGGTGCAGGGAGAATTTATTAATTAAGCGATTGTTCAAAAGCAATTGCTATCAAGAATTCATTTTAAATTTAATCTCCCTGCCCCCTGCTCCTCTGCCTAAAAGCAGGATCGTTTATTAATTAAGCGGATCTAATATTACATCAGCGGTACTACCCAGTACCCTTAACTAGTAACAAAACTTCGGCTGGAGGAATGTCTCGAATCTCAATAAAGGCCGGACCACCTGATGAAGTCAAGTCTATGATTGGCACCTTCGAACCTATAGAATGAGAACCGTTAAAAAATTCACCACGAGAGGTTGCTGCTGTTTGCGCCGTATTTGCGATCACCTGAAATTCAGTTCCAAATTCGAGGAGTTCAGCCGACACCACAATATCACCTCCACGAGATTCCAAACCATTTGGGTTGACGATACAAACCGCTTCGTCAGACTTCAAAATCCGCGACCAAGCAAATAACTCTCCAAAAGCGGGAAAATTATCAAATCCAGTACCAGGCAGACGAATCTGACGCGCAAATTGTTGTCCTTGTCTGAGCACAACGTTTTGAGAGCGTGCTTGACAAAGGGCTGCAATCCTAACATATGCTGGACTCGTCGTATCAAAGCAATGTTTGCCAGATGTTCCAAATGCACCAAAGCCAGGTATTGAGGTATCAAGGGTATGGATATCTAAGCTAAAATTTGAGGGCTCTTCAACATCGATCAGTGGATGCTCTGGCCCAAACATCGTCTCTCGTAGATAACGATCGTTAAAGCTACCTGTAATCCAACCTTGCTCCAGTAAGAATTGAATCTGGGAGTGAGGTGGACCAGAAAATGCCTGCTCTGAACCGTAGTAAATACAAGGAATTCCTAGAGTAAATAGCTGTAATGCTGTGGCAGCAACAATCTGATAGTCTTTAACAGAGTAATGCTCGGGAATTTCTGCTGAAAAACGAATTTTGTCACCGCTCACATGATCGTGATCGTCCACGATTGAAACATGGCGATCGCCAACGTTACGGTGAAATTCAAATTCTTGGCTAAACCGATCGAAATTATCAAGATACAACGAACCAGGGGCAAGTCCTTTACCCACAGCATTAATTTCGGTGCGGGCACTTCCAATATCGAGTGCAGCATCCAGGTTATTCTCAATCATGAAGAGGACATCACCAAAAATATCCTGGAAGCGATCGCCTCCAGCTATTTCGCCTACCAAAAAGAAGTCATTCTTTCCAATTGTCTCAGCAAAATCTTTGATTGACCCACAAAATTTTCGAGTTTCATCAATTGAAATATGTTTGACTGTATCGATCCGAAATCCATCACAATCAGTCACAGCAATCCAATACTTGTAGATATCAGCAAGGAAACTCAAGGTTTCTCCCACATCCACAGCAAAGTCTTTTAAATCAAAAAAGTCAGTCCGCTTGTGCTCAGCGTGGGGATCTGTAACGTCCCCTCTTCCAAGGTCACCAAAACCTGCTCTGGTGTAACGAGCTTCACTTTGCAACTCTCTGGGCCATACTCCGTCATCAGCATTGGCGAGCGTACTGCCATCAAAGGTGAAACTCTTGTTTTGTGAATCCCGCCACGCAAGCTGATAAGGATGATTCGAATCACCATAAAATTCAGGAAAGTGTAGATAGGGAGGAAGCCCTTCATCCCGATCCGGAGGTTGTCCCTGCCGAACATACCCCCAATTATTTCCAGAGTGGTTCATGATGATGTCCAGAATAATGAACATATCTCTAGCATGAACTTCTTCCACCAACTCCTGTAGCTCTTGACGAGTGCCAAAGCGTGGATCTATCTCTAAAAAGTCTTGAATACCATATCCGTGGTACGTATTAAGCCGACTTCTTTGCTTGAACATTGGAGCAACCCATAAGGTCGTGATGCCCAAACCTTTGAGATAATCCAGTTTGCTTTGAATACCTTTTATAGTGCCACCTTGCCACCGCTTACCAGACTCAGCCCACTGTTGCCAATTTATGGAGAATGGAGTCGTCTGCTGACGCATCGCCGTAATTTCAGAACGGTTTAATAGTGGGCGATTAGCTTCCTTTCCATCACTGAATCGGTCTGGAAGTAGAAAATAGAGTATTTCGTCTCGAAAACTATTGGGTGGAGAAGGGTGATATTGAATATCACCACGGCTTGCTCGATCGAGAACTTCAGTGCGAACCTCTTTAAGAGTTTCATATCGGGAGGTTGAGAATGCAACACGAGGAGAAACCATAGTTCAGTAATAAGGTAGGGTCTAATTCTTAACTTGTTAAGTTCTAGGCTGCGATGTCAAAATTATGTTTTTGGACTCAGTTAATTATTGAGTTTTTTTTGGAATTTGTCAGTGAGAAAAAGTAATAAAAAGTAAGGTTTTGTCGCAAAAAGTGCCCAAAACAATATAACTCTCTGGTTATTTATCAGTACTTTTTTAGGTTTTGTTGCAACCCGATCGCCTCCAGCGTTTATTAGAAATTTGGCGCAAAGCAGTTTAATGGTACGAAAATACTATTACCTGGCGATCGATATAGGAATCACCACCCAGCTGGGTAAAATAACACTTTATTTATCGGCACATTGACCAACACGAACAGAAAATATTAGGTCAAAATAATTTAATGGTGATTATAAGTACTTGAGTAATTGCCCGTACTCGGTTAAAGTCTCATCAAGAATGTTTCCTTGTTGGTCACTTTCATGTTAAACTCTCCAGTTAAAAGAGCCTTGCGCGCGCTCAAATCAGAAATGGGAAACTTCGATTTGATTAATCGCACTCCCTCGAAAATAAATCACTGGTTCAAGTGGTTGTCGCCAGGATTATTTATCAAGCGCTGGTTGCTTATAAGTGCTACTGGAGTTTTCCTAACAATTGTGGGGTTAGCAATTTGGGCTAAACTAACACCGATAGATAGGGCTCTCCAGTTTATATCTCAAGTACTAGAAACCCTCGCTAAAATTATACCTAGCAACCTATCGGGGCCAATTGCCATAATCTTAGGACTAGTTTTAATTTTCTTAGGACAAACTCGTGCCGTTGGCTCAATTACTAAAGCTCTAAAACCAGAAGACGATCGAGAATTAGTTGACGTGCTGTTGGCTCATCGTCGTTTAAATAGAGGTCCAAAAATTGTTGCTATTGGCGGCGGTACGGGTCTTTCAACTTTGTTAAGAGGTCTAAAGGAATACAGCTCTAATATTACAGCTATTGTAACTGTTGCCGACGATGGCGGCTCTTCTGGAAGACTGAGGCGAGATCTTGGCGTGCTACCACCAGGTGACATTCGGAACTGTTTGGCGGCGCTGGCTGACGAAGAAAAGTTACTGACAGAATTATTTCAATACCGCTTCAAAGCAGGGGACGGTCTGACAGGTCACAGTTTTGGTAATTTATTCTTGACCGCAATGAGCGAGATCTCTGGAGACTGGGAAAAAGCGATCGCTGCTAGTTCTCAAGTTTTAGCGGTGCGAGGAAGAGTTTTACCAGCAACTTTGAGCGACGTTAGTTTGTGGGCAGAATTAGCCGATGGTAGATTTATTGAAGGAGAGTCTAATATTACTGAAGCAGGAGGAAAAATTAGTACTATTGGTTGCATTCCTTCTAACCCTCCAGCCTTACCCGCAGCAATAAAAGCGATCGAGGAAGCCGATTATATTATTATTGGTCCAGGCAGTCTTTACACTAGTATCGTTCCTAATTTGTTAGTGCCAGAAATTCGGTCTGCGATCGCCAAAACACAGGCTCCTCGCATCTATGTCTGCAATATTATGACTCAACCTGGAGAAACCCAAGGTTATAGCGTATCCGACCACATACGATCGCTCGATCGCATCTGCGGTCTACGACTGTTTGACGCAGTATTAGTAAATCGGAAATCTTTCTCCTCTAATTCTCTATTGCGCTACGCTAAGGAAAACTCTCACCCAGTATTTCTCGATCGCTCTGACGTTTCTCAATTGGGTCGTCGGATTGTCGCAGCTAATGTTATACATGAAGATGAGGATACAGGTTACGTTCGCCACGATTCCCAACGATTAGCGAAGGTTTTACTTCGCTGGTATAGTGGTAAGTGGCAAAGACGATTTAAATTCTGAGATCGGCAATGGTTTTGCACTCAGTATTAATTTCCTTACCTGACAAAAAAGCGACGCGACACTTGGGGAAACTATTGCCAAAGTATCTCCCTCCAGGCAGTGTAATTTTGCTCGAAGGGGATTTAGGAGCTGGTAAAACTACTTTAGTTCAAGGTATTGGTGAAGGTTTGGGGATCGAAGAGCCTATCGTCAGTCCCACTTTTACCTTGGTTAATGAATATACTGAAGGTCGTCTACCTCTATATCATATAGACTTGTATCGCTTGCAACCTTCCGAAATTGAGGAAATTTACATAGAAAACTATTGGGAATGGCTAGAAGTTAAACCTGGAATTACGGCGATCGAATGGTCCGATCGTTTACCTTACAAACCTTCCGATTATTTAGATATTTGTCTTACCTATAATCTCGATCGAGGTCGGATAGCAAAGCTACTCCTAGTAGGAAAACTTAATTTCAGCCTCGAAGATCTCAATTCAGAATTGCGCATTCTGAACCCAGAAGAAAAATGATATTTTAACGACGTGAGCGGGAAGTCCCCACCCGAGCGCGTAGCGGGGTGGGGTCACAATGATCCTATTTTTATTAAAGTACCCCTCTTTAGTATTCAATTAGGTCACTTCGCAGATAACTTGTCGATAAGGGGTACTTTAATAAAAATAAATACATCTCTCGGGATGAAAGCGAACTTATTTATGCAC
>JASJDA010000309.1 GCA_030065755.1 Prochloraceae cyanobacterium
ACAGACGATCCAACAATGGCCACCCTAGCTTTTATTGCTGCATCCGTAGCCACTGATGAAGGTCATCAAGTTATTCTCTGGCTCCAGAATGAAGCGGTAGTCTTAGCCAAAAAGGGGATTGCCCTCGGCAATACAAGGAGTCGGACTTAAACCCCTCAAAGAATTAGCCGCAGCTCTTGAGTCAGCTAACGTGACCATCTGGGTCTGTCTTGCTTGTGCTGTAGCTCGCCAAATCTCTGAAGGAGAACTTGTCAAAGACGCTTCCTTTAAAACAATGGGAGACTATATCAGAGCTGTCGTCGAAGCAGATCGCAATTTGTCCTTCTAAAAACGATCGCCCTTTCACCTCAAACAACCTTCCCTTGCTGGAGCAAAAAAGGAATGGTCTCGATATCAAGAAGTAGCAAGCACCTGTGCTGTGAGGTTTAACTGACAGAAAAATTTTCACCATGTCGCCTTTAAATTATACTAGACAGTATAGTCTGAATTGACTTTTGCTAAAATCCCATCCCCAACTCACCCCAAACAAGTGGGCGAGGCACCAACTAGAAATCAATATTGCACTACAATCGGATCGAGACTGCGCCATAAATACCACGTAGCAACTGTTCGATAGGGTTTCCATGGCTGAGATATTTCTAAGACTTCTGTTTTAGAGAGTTGTTTTCCAGAACTATAATGAAGAGCAATTGCTTTAAGTAACCCAATATCACTCAATGGTAATATATCTGGACGGTGTAAATAGAAAATAAGAAACATCTGTGCTGTCCATTTTCCTATCCCTGATATTGAGGTGAGTTGTTTCTCTATCGAAGATTCATCCATTTCGGTCCACTGAGAAGGTGTCAGCAAACCTTTCTCAAAAGCATTGGCGACATTAGTAATGTAGCGAATTTTGGCCCTGGAAAGACCACACTGGCGCAGTTCTTCATCTCCTGCTGCTAAATAATGCTTGATTGAAATTGTCCCGATTAGTGCTTCGAGTCGTGAACTAATTGCTGAAGCGGCTTTAACTGAAATTTGCTGTCCTATAATAGCTCTAACCAAAGTGCTAAAAGGATTAAGAGCAGACTTCATCGTTTCATGGGGATATGTTGCAATTAGATTCGATAGTGTTCGATCGCTCTTTGCTAGATACTCCTTGGCCTCAAACCAATAAGGAGGATGAGTCATAAAACTTGAACTCTACTCAAACCCTAAAATTTTAGCAATAGCTGGTAACACCTTATCTCCCACCGCCAATTCTGCTGCTGTAGTTGGGAGATTTGTTTTTAGAAAAGATCTCCCATTCTCTGCCAACGTGACTAACTAAGCTGATTTTATATTTTGTTCTTCTGCTTCTAATTCTGCTAAAGCTTTATCAAGTGTTTCTCGTACAAATTGTTGCCAATTTTCCCTTTTTTTCAGTCGCTCGCTTAAGGATGCTGACATTTTAAGCGCAACATGAGAAGTCAAAGGCTCTTTATAAGCGCTTTTAAATCTAGTTTCTGGACTGGGGTTTAAATTCGGCATTATCCTTTGCTATTTTTCTGTTCTTATTATACTTGGTTCACTAGGATTTGTTATGTAACAAAAAATTACATAAACCTTGCATTTCCTAGTTAACTAGGACATAATCTGAAATGTACAGATTAATAAGCGATCGAGAACAGCTTGACAACTTGACGATCGCTTATTAAATCAACCATTTAAGAATGGAGAACATTTACTTATGTTCGTTGAAGAACAAAAGCAAATTGATAAGCTCTCTCAATTTATTATTATACACTGCCCGTCAATCGTGGAAGACGAAGCTACAGGGATTATTTACGTGGGCTGTGCTGCCGATGAAGTTCGTGACTATCTGAGCAGTATTTTTATTTTGTATCGGTGCGAGGACTGTTATGTTAACAACCAGCCCGAACACCTATTCGACTTTGAAAGACAAATAGTAATCCCCAACATTCAAGCTCGAGGCAATCGCAACACTTTAGGGTTAAACGATCTCATCGAATCGGAACTCGAAAAGCACTACCAAATAAATTTTGATTCGTATAAGTATTATACATCTCGATCGTACCTGAACTAAGAAATAGGGCGCTCGAATATCTATCGAGCGCTTTTTGAAACAATTAGAGAAGAATTGAAATGAGTCAATTTTATCAGTTGCGATTAGACGAAGCGATCGCCGACTACAAGGCGGGTCTAATAACTGCAACAGGGTTACTTAAATATTATATCCGAATCAGGTTTGCCCCAGGCTGGCAAATTATCCTCAATCCGATCGAGGTCTGTAAACTACTAGGTTTAGCGAAGCCAACTTTCTACAAAGCGCTTGCAAAACTAAAACAGTTGGGATGGCGTTTTGGAAAAAGCGTCCAAATAATTGGAGAATCTGACACTCGAGTTGTAGAAAATACAGATCCAACTGTAGACAAAGACGATCCAATCGTAAATAACGACGATCCAATTAGAGACTCAGCAGCTACGACTGGAAACAAGATTATACGATCGTCAAATAAAAAAGCTGAAACCCCCAGTCAAAGCAATAAGCCGAGCGATCTCCCAGATTCTTCTCCAGATAACAATCAAAGTTTTTCTAACTCTCTCTCAGATTCTCTTGCTGAGAAGCCAAAAAAATCAAATTATCGGGATTTCTGGGGCTCATTAGCTACTGAAGAGAGAGAGAAATTTTTAGCTTTTGTTAAAGAAAAGACTAAGCACTTTAGCAATCCCATCGTACATATCCACGACTACCTAGCAAGCAAAAACAGGTGGCAGGAATTTTATAAAAATTTCCGCCTTGTAGCACAATTGGAATCAGAAAAAGCACGGGATTGGACTACTCATCCTGACTGGGAGAAAGCGCTGAAATCGATGCAAAAAAACTCAGGGATGTTTTTGCAGTTTGGCTCGTCAGGATGTGAACACTTGCCACGAGAAGTAAGAAGAGCAATGAGAGATTACTTCAGACAACAAATATTATCTAAGGGCGATCGCAAATGAAGAGAAAGAAATTAAAGCCCATTCCGATGAGGGCTGAGAACCAAGCTGGTTATCAAAGAGAAATACCATTGCCAAATTGGGATTGCTTTTGCTGTGAAGACACGGGAATAGCTAAAAACGCCGCCAAAATGTTTATTGAGGGTTGGAGCTTGGGAGAATACAAGCTTCCAGTATGCCAAAAAGTAGGTTGTTTGTCGGGAGAAGGGTACGCGAATCATCCTGACGAGCGCGTCAAAGCTTCTCTAGATTGGCGACTAGATGAGGATATGTGCTCCGAAGCTGATGAATATGAACGAGAAGCTTGGAAGAAATGGGCAAGAAAAAAACAACTTGGTCACAATGATTCTATTTTTTATAGGGAACCCTTCCATAGCGAGGGCGTTAATTGCGAAGGAACAACAGTTAAAAAAAAAGGGTTCCCTATAAAAAATAAAGACATTTTTTCGGGGAAAGTTGATGAGAACGAAGTAATCGACTTTTCCACGGTAGTCAAGTCTTTACGAAAGAGACAAAGATCGCAACTTGAAGTTGAACTAGCACAAAGACAACATTTGGAGGAGAGAGGAAAATGATTGTAAGCAAGGAGAACCATCTTCAACCTCGACTCCACAGCGGAGATCGCATTCGGATTTCTAGTTTACCATCAGCGGTCTCAAATATCACTGTCGGCTTAACTGGAGTAGCCCTCGAATCAGAAGAGATAGTAGCGGGAAATGCCCAAGTTAAGATCCGTTTGGACGATGGAAGGAAAATAGTTTGGAAAATAGAGAATCTAGAGGTTATTTCAAAGATCGCACCTGTTGAGACTAACTCTGTTTGGGATTTCATACGATCGCAGAATATTATTATCGATGCAGAGGTGCGCTCGATCGTGACTGTGCCAAAGGACGAGGAGTATCGCTTGCTGGAGGAAAATATTCTAGCAGAAGGATGCAGAGACCCCCTTGTCGTTTGGAGAAGGGTCAATTCTTCTGGAGAAATAGAAAGAGCGATATTAGATGGATGTAGCCGTTACAATATATGCACCAAGCATAACATTCCATTTACGATCGTTGAATTAGAGTTTGTCGATCGTGCAGCAGCCCAATTATGGATAATCCGCAACCAGCTATCTAGAAGAAACCTTTCAAATTTGGCTTTTAGCTATTTCCGAGGAAAACTCTACAACCAATTAAAGCAGCAAGGAAAACGATCGGATTTAACTTCAGGAAAAAATTGCACTAAGTTGGATACGGCAGAGAAACTCGGTTTTGAATTCAACGTCAGCGATCGCACCATTAAAAGTGACGGTAGATACGCTGAAAATCTAGATTGCCTAGGAGATGTGGTTGGAGAAGATATAGTTCCCGATATAATTTCAGGTCGAACTAAAATAACTAAGAATCAGACTTCTGTTATAGCCTCTGCTACTGAAAGTTATCCAGAAGTGGTTAAAGAGGCATTTTCTATATGCAAAGTAGCCAAAGATATAATCGAGCATATCAAAGAGAAAACCCGCAAAACCCTAAATACTCCCTTTCCATTTGCGGTGGGTGAGATTGTTTGGATCTCTTCTGGTAGGGAGCGCTCCTTGCTTGCTTACAAAGGGTTCTGGGGTGTAGTTAAGCATATCTATGAAGCATCATACCAGTGTGAGGTGCTTTTGTGGAATGGTAGCGTCAAGGTTAGACCAGAGCATCTAAAATCCTTGGAACTCGATCGTCTTGACTGGGAAAAAGCGGGCTCGCTTGCACGTATGCTTAACTCGATTCATAGCATGGAAGTGGAAGCATCGATCGTTGCTGTCATCCAAAGCATTAGTTCTCGTCCCGTCACTGAATTAACCGAGACAGAGAAAGGTGTTTTTAAACTAGCAATTGAGAATAAAGTACACTTGGCCACACCAGAGACTTTAGAATTTCTCGATATGGAGTCAAGAGCGATCGTAGAAGAAACTAAAGAGGTTGTTGTACAAGAGCGAACACAAATTCTAGAAGAAATTAACGATACTAAACGTAGTGAAAATAAAATAATAACAGTTGAAGTAGAAAGCGATCGTTGCGATCGAAGTCATGTTAGCTCAGAATACGATCGCGACTATTACTTCAGACAAACACCAGAAATAATCAAGACAAATCAGCTTGTTAGAGAGGTTTTTGAGCATCTTGAGCATTTTAGATTAATGCATCTTCTAGGTCTAATCGAGGGCATAGCTAAAAGGAAACCCGACTATATCCATCGTTTTGCTACCGCACTAACAAGAAATGAAGAGCAGGCTGTTGATGCTGTAAGAGCGATCGCTACTGTATATCCTGAGAAGATTTGCAGTTTGTTTCAAACTGGATAAATCGAAAAATATTCAATTTCTTAATTAATCTTCCCCAGAAGAGGTAAGTTGTTTTTCGATCGCCATCCTTTCTTCAGCTTGGCGGAGAAAATAGCCATTCATCATTGCTGAGGCTAGAAGTTGACCCAGAGATTCTCGACTAGTAGTAAGAGTGACTTTAAAATCAGGGCTCGGCAAATTCCCTAACATCTGAGCTAAACTTTCTTGCATTGCAGCAGCAGCCGCTGGAGTTGGTTGTGATAAGCGCTTAATTATTTCTGGAGGCAAAGATTGAACGTAATTCCCTAAAGCTTTTATTTCTTCTTGTTGGGACGACAATCGAGGAACGAAATTATCTGGGTTGTTCATTATCGGTACTGCACTAATTTTTTTACTTAAATAAAAAACAAAGCGCGATCCTCTTCTCAATAGTGACACGCTCTGCTCAACTTATCGAGTAATTAACATTATTGCAGGTTCATTAACTAAATACAAGGAAAATTAGCTTTTTATTGGAATTAATTCGATTTATAAGGCTAATTAATCAATTTTAATCCTATTATCTCTTGTTCTATCTAAATAATTGCCTCTATTTCTTCTCTTGATGTGGTTTGGGTCTCAACAGAGCGATTGAAGGCGATCGAGGATGAAGCCGGACATCTTACTGGGGCACCGGAATTAGTTGTTGAAGTTCTCTCTCCAGGTACTGAAAATTTTAAGCGCGATCGAGAAACAAAACTCCAGCTTTATTCCATAACAGGGGTTATGGAATATTGGCTCGTCGAGCGATTTAAACAGCTTGTAGATATCTATCGTCGTAGGGAGGGAGAATTAACTCTTGTCGCCACGCTGTTGGAATCCGAGGAAATTACTTCTCCTCTTTTACCAGATTTTCATTGTTTAGTTCAAAATTTCTTTTAAAACCTAATCTTAAAGACGATCGCAATCAAGCCATACTTTTTAGAGATTAAAGCAGACGGTCAAACATTTCATAAAATTGGGGTGACTAGAAGAGCGATCGCTCTTCGACTATTAGAAATAGAAAGAGATCTAAAAAAGCATTATGCAGCGCTCGACATAAAAGTAATCGGAACATGGAAGCATAGAGGAAATGTCGAACTATACTTTAAGCATCTTTACAAAATGTCTAATTATAAAATTGGCAAATTAACTGAATATTTTAAGTTTAAAGATATCTCTTCAGTTGTCAAGGATCTAGAGCAAATGAGACCCAAAAAATTAACAGATGAAGAATTAGCAATTTTTCAAGGTGCGGCAGCCAGACCTATTTTAAGATAAAATTAAAGTAGGTTATTTGTATTGAAACAATAACCTGTCTTTTAAGTAAGTAGTTAGATTACCATTTTAAATTATTGATGACGACTAGCAAACAACCCGCTCCTTTAGTCGGCGAGGACTTAATCAAAAAGGTCAAAGAATTAGAGCATCTTAGCAAAGAAGCTAAAGCGAAAGCTTGCGGCTACTATACAGTTACCAAAAATGGCATCGAACGAGTTAATATGATGAAGTTTCTTAATGCTCTTCTTGATGCCGAAAATATCGAATTAGATAGCACAACTGAGAGCAAAGGTCGTGGCGGTCGTTCGGCTAACTATCGTGTTAGTGTTCAGTCTAATGGTAACTTACTAATTGGCTCTGCGTATACTCACAAAATGGGGTGCCAACCTGGAGATGAATTTGAAATTGCTCTAGGAAGAAGGCATATACATCTCAAAAAAATCGAAGGAGAACAAGAAGAGAGCGTAGAAGAAATTTCTCAAGCATCTTAAATAAGTTAACAGTTAAAAAGCGATTGCCCTATTGGGGAAACTAAAATAGAGATCGGTACGTCTTAAAATATATCGCTCGCTACCGATCTTTATCAAAAATCAGGCTATTTTCCATGTCGAAAAAGAGTCCTTTTCGTTTTGTTTTACTAACACTTTTAGCTTTAGGTGTTGCCCTTCCAATTACCAATCCATCTGAAGAACAACACAAAAAAGTATTTTATGCTTCTCTTAAAAAGAGTGATGCTCCTTTATCTCCGGTTCATCATACGATGGGAAAAATAGGTGATGGAATTGAAAGTATATTTGGTAAAAATCCTTTTTTTGTCTATGAAAATAAGCTATTTTATTCCTCG
>JASJDA010000310.1 GCA_030065755.1 Prochloraceae cyanobacterium
ATGGTTTTATGTATAAGCAAACTATAAGTATTTTAATTGTATTGGCAGAGATTTTTATTCCAATCTTAGTATTAATTCTGATTAACTTTCTGCTGGGAAAAGGTTTAAACCAGCTAATGAAAATTTCTTGGTTTAATAGAGAAGAAAATAGAGCGAAAATAATAAAGAGCAACATTCAGCTAATTTTCATTCTATCCTGTGTAGTTCTGTGTATTGTTATTCTCGGATTTAATGGTTATTTGCTCTATCGAGGTGAAGATATAAGAGAATATAAGCTGACCTTAATTCGCAGTATTCCCAAAGATTTTTGGATCCAAATCGGTATTGCAAGTGCTAAATGTCTGTCGATTTTAGTCGTAGCAGGACAGGGAGTAAAGTTCATACACTATTTATTAAGCAAAACTTGCTATCGCGTCAAAATATTCGACAAAATTACTGCCAATGATGAAAGTGTTGAGGCCTTTTTTCGTCTTTTAAAAAACAGCATTCGTAATAGTATTTGGCTGTTAGCTATAGCTCAGTGTAGTATTTTTCTTGCAGTACCCAAATTAGTTACGCAAAACATTTATCTACTTCTAAGAATATATCTAATCGCGATCTTTGGGTTACTAATTGTTAAAGCAACAGCAGCTATTATTGATAGTTTAGATGCCTTCAGTAATAAATATTCTAATGAAGATAATTTATTATGGTTCTACAAACGTCTCCGTCACCTCGTACCTTTCTTAAAGCGATGTCTCGAATACGTCATCTATGTGTTGATGGCTACTTCGATCGCAGAACAGGTGCAGCCAGTCTCTAAATTAGCAGTCTATGGTCCCGTAATTGTAAGAATTGTCGCTATTATTTTGATGAGTCGCGTCTTTATAGAGGTGGCAAAATTAACGGTAGAACAGATCTTAATTAGAAATCAAAATCTAAGTGATTTCGAGAGACAAAGACGACTAACATTTTTGCCACTGATCCAAAGTGGTCTGAAATATATTATTTATTTTGGTGCGGGTATCATCGTTCTTTACACTATTAATATCAATCCTACTCCTATCCTTGCTGGTGCGGGTATTCTCGGTTTAGCTGTTAGTTTGGGAGCGCAGAATTTAATCAACGATTTAGTTAGTGGATTTTTTATTATCTTTGAGAATTATTATTTGGTAGGGGATTTTATCGAAACTAATGATTCAAGGGGGATTGTCGAATCAATAGAACTGAGAACCACCCGCATCCGCCATCCTAGCGGCCAACTATATATTATTCGTAATGGGGATATAGCTAAAATCGTTAACTATTCTAAGGGCTATATCTATGCCGTGGTACAAGTGGGAGTAGATTATGATAGCGACCTCGATCGCGTCTATCAGGTCATAGAAAAGGTAGGAAAACAGTTAAAAGAAATTAACCCCAATGTTCTAGAACCAACTAAAGTTGATGGATTAGATAATTTTGGCGAGTCCGAACTGACTATTCGCACAGCGACTAAAGTTAGACCAGGAAAACACCTCCCCGTAGAGCGAGTATTGCGTAAAATGCTTAAAACAGCTTTCGATCGCGAGGGGATTGAAATTCCTTTTGCTCGTCGAGTATTAATTTTTAAAAATAGCGAAAATAGCGATCTACAACCAGAAAACAATCTAATTCTTCAAGGATCGCAAGATACACCTAACGAGCGATCGAATTCAAAGTTCTAGATAAATTTTAGGGAGCGATCGCGCGACTAGTCCCCTTTTAAACTCGTGACTGTTCCCTGTTCCCTTTGAATAGGTTTTCAAAATGCTTCCTTCCGATTTATTGATTTATCGTCCAGTAGGCGATACTCTTGTTCCTAAAAAGTTGTCAATTGATTCAGTTTCCCTCGACCTAGCTACCGAACAAATTAACTGCTTCGGTGATGCTGTAGGAAGTACCCAAGGCGAACTAGATAGAAAACTTTTAGAATTAGAAGGAGATAGTCCGGACTACCGAGTTAAACGAGGACTAGCCCATTTACTTAAAAATTCCTTCTCTACTTTTGAAATTATTAGTCCTTTGGATCCTCAACTCCTACGACAGCGAGTTTTTAGTTGCGCTGCTACTCGCGTGACTATTCCCGAAAATAGAACTAAAACCTTAGAAACTATAGCCAGCAGTCTTTCAAGCGAACTAAATCGAGAAGTTTTGCCTAAAGAGATTGAAGCAGGACTGTATGCCGATTTACAAGAAAATCGAATTCTGACCCAATTTGAGCCTCCAACCCCTGAAGCTCTTTTACACCGCTACAATCTCTCCCAAGTTCAAGGCATTTTTTATCGTGCCAGTCACGTTAATATTAATGCTCATCGTAACGATCCAGGAGAATACAAATTACTATTTCGCTACCTAAAACTGTTTCAGTTGATGGCTTATATTGAAGGTGATGCCGATACTGGGTTTACAATCACTATTGACGGCCCTACTAGCTTATTTAAGCCTAGCACTCGTTATGGGTTGGCACTCTCGAAAATGATACCTGCTTTGCTGCACGTTAGTAAATGGAGTCTCAAAGCTAAACTGCAAAGTCGCGATTCCTATAGTGGTAATCTTAAAACGGGGCGTTTTAGTTTAAACGATCGTTGCGATTTAGTCAGTCATTATCCCCCTGGTAAACCTTACGATTCTATGTTAGAGGCTTCTTTTGCAAACCGTTGGGCGAAAACCAAAACTGAGTGGCTCTTAGAAAGAGAAGTAGATTTAGTTCCTCTTCCTGGTAGCGTCATGATTCCCGATTTTCGTTTAGTTCATCCCGACGGTCGCAATTTCTTACTAGAAATTGTTGGTTATTGGCGACCAGAATACTTACAAAAGAAGTTTTCTCAAGTAAGTCGCGCTAGCCTAGATAATCTCATTCTCGCTGTTTCTCAAAGATTGAATTTGGAGAAAGCAGGGGTTAAGTTTACAGATACCCCTGCTCGTATTGTCTGGTTTAAAGATAAATTATCCCCAAAAGCGGTCTTGGAAGTTTTGAATTAATTTCTGCATATCTATTCCTCGTAGATGACTACAGTCAGTAGATCGAAAAGTTTTTTTCCCAGGAAAGGCGATCGCCTGTTTTGTAATCTACTGACTTTGGTTACTGCCGCTACTTGCGTTCCTCAAGATGAAGCACAAGCTCAGTCTTGGCAAGACATACTTTTAACCTGAACTTCCCCCTGATGAGAAAATCAAAACAAGCTCAACCTCTTGTATAAAAAGAGATAGAGGGTTTTTTTTCTAAAAAAGCTGTGTCCATGTAAACTGATTGTACAAATTTTGGTATCAAGATATACTAAAAAAAATAGCGATCGACACAAAGTCCAATTCTGGAGCGCTTTTCATAAAATGTAGCCAGTGAGAAGTTTTTTAACGATTTCTGAAACTCCCTATCGTTAGCTAAAGCAATTATTCAACTAGCTAAAACTTATCGAGCAGCAAGTATCGTCCTACCCAAATGTTGAAAGTCTTGTAATTGCAATACAGCAGTCTTTTTAAGGTGTTTCAACGACCATTCCAACTAGGGATGGGTTGAAAGGTGTCGGTTATTGTGATGGGCATAATCTTTCTTTAAAGTTTCAAAGACTATATGCGATCGAATTGGTCTAGATATAGCCAGTGGAAACTTTAACTGTACAGATAACACTGAACTAAAATTTAAATATCTTCCCAAAGAAAGTCCAACATCTCTTAATTTTGCTTCTCAAGAAGTTGAAGATTCTATCGAAGAGATAGTCGCAAGAGAAAAAACACTGCTAATTGATAAACTTAAAAAACGTTTAGAAACTAAGTATCATTGTTCAGATCGAGCATTAATAGCTCTTTTACAAAACTATAATAAATTTTTTAAAAAAGGGAATAATTACATTAAGTCTTCTAAAGAAATGTGACGTAATAATTTATTTTTCTACGTCGTATAGTTAATACTTATGACAACTTCCGATCTCATCCGCACTATTCCCGAACAAGGACAGTTAGTCGAGTTACGAGGGCGGCGTTTTGCTGTCACCGACGTTCGTGCTTCTACCTTGCCAAATAATCCTGTAGACAATCCAGCAAATAAGTCTCAACATTTAATTACTCTCTCTTCAATTGAGGATGATGGTTTAGGAGAAGAATTACAAGTAATTTGGGAGATCGAAATAGGGGCAGCTATTTATGAAGAAAGAGAACTGCCTTATCCAAAGGGGTTTGATTCGCCCGATCGACTAGATGCTTTTTTAGACGCAGTGCGATGGGGTGCTGCTTCAAGTGCAGATGTGAGAAATATTCAATCTCCTTTTCGCAGTGGCATCGATATTGAAGATTACCAGCTAGACCCTGTCGTTCGTGCTATTCAGATGCCCCGTGTTAATCTATTAATCGCTGATGACGTAGGTTTGGGCAAAACCATTGAAGCGGGATTAGTAGCTCAGGAAATGATTCTGCGTCAGCGAGTACAGAGTATTTTAGTTGTCTGTCCTTCTTCACTACAAGTACAGTGGCAACAACAGATGCGGGATAAGTTTGGTTTGGATTTTCGCATTGTCAATAGCGACTTAATGCGACAATTACGGCGCGATCGCGGACTCCACGTAAATCCTTGGAAGCATTTTCCCCGCTTGATTACCTCGATCGATTTTCTCAAACGCGATCGCCCTTTACGGTTAATGCGGGAAGTATTACCTGCGGAGGGAGAATCGATTTATCCGCGAAAGTTCGATCTATTGATTGTAGATGAGGCGCATAATGTTGCTCCTTCTGGAAGTGGTAACTATGCTGTTGATTCCCAACGTACTGCTGCTATCCGATTGTTAGTACCTCACTTCGAGCATAAGTTATTTCTTACTGCTACTCCCCATAATGGCTATCCTGAGAGTTTTACCGCATTGCTAGAACTACTTGATTCTCAAAGATTTGCTAGGGGAGTTACGCCCGATCGCAAACAGTTACAAGTGGTTATGGTGCGACGATTGAAAAGGGAATTACCACCTCGATGGGACGGGACACCGCGCTTTCCAGAGCGTAAATTAGAAGCGATCGCTGTCGATTACACCAAAGAAGAACGACTTGCTAACGCTAATTTAGCTAGATACACTATTTTACGGCGCAAAGGTGCAAAAGATAAAGTCGAGCAATACGCTACGGAATTTGTCTTAAAAATGCTCAAAAAACGGCTATTTTCTTCTCCTGCTGCTTTTTTAACTACTTTAGAAAAACACGAACAATCTTTAAAAACTGCCCAGAGAAAACAAAAAGGTCATCTAGCCAAAACAAATATAGGGATTCTGCGCCGTCAAGTAGAACAAATAGAAGAAGATTTTGCTGATGACGATCTTTATGAAGAATCTACAGAAGATATTGTTACTTCTAGTTCTTCTCTATTTCGGCAATTAACCCCAGAAGAAAGAGAATTGCTGAAGCAGCTAAAAGATTGGGCAGATCCAGCAGCCAGAAAACCTGATTCTAAAGCCCAAGAATTACTTAATTGGATCGATCGCCACATCCGACCCGAGGGAAAATGGTCAAACCAAAGAGTAATTATATTTACCGAATATCGTACTACCCAAAAATGGTTGTACGAACTTTTAGCTACTCAGGGATTAGCCGAAGACGATCGCCTGATGACTCTTTATGGTGGAATTAGTTCGGAGGATAGGGAACGAGTTAAAGCAGCTTTTCAAGCTAGCCCAGACGTAGCCAAAGTGCGTATTTTACTGGCTACCGATGCTGCTTCTGAAGGATTGGATTTACAGAATTATTGCTCCAATCTCATTCATTACGAGATCCCCTGGAATCCCAATCGGATGGAACAGCGCAACGGTAGGATCGATCGCCACGGACAAAAAGCAACAGCAGTACAAATTTATCACTTTGTCGGTAAAAACTATTCTCTTCAGACAACTCAAGGCATCAAACCTGGAGATTTGGAAGGGGATTTAGAATTTTTGATGCGGGCTGCTTTAAAAATAAACAATATCCGAGAGGATTTAGGAAAAGTTGGCCCCGTAATTGCTGCCCAAGTTGAAGAAGCCATGTTGGGAGTGCGTACTACTCTCGATACTACTTTAGCAGAACAACAAGCCGAACCCGTGCGAAGATTACTCAAATTCGAGCGTCAAGTGCAAGAAAGAATTGAGAAATTAAAAGAACAATTAAGTGAAACTCGTTCTAACTTGCGTCTTGCTCCAAGTAACATCGAAGCGGTAGTGAAAATTGGTTTGGAATTAGCCCAGCAGTCTGCTTTAGAACCCTTGGCAGGAGAAACAGGAGTTTATCATCTTCCTCAGTTTAAGGGTAGTTGGGCAGCTTGCGCTGAGGGGCTGGCTCATCCTCATACTGGCGAGATTCGCGCTGTAACCTTCGATCCAGAGTTGACGAGAGGTAGAGACGATCTGGTTTTGGTGCATCTCAATCATCGGTTAGTACAAATGTGTTTGCGTTTGTTACGGGCAGAAGTCTGGTCGAGGGGAGATAATAAAAATCTTTACCGCGCAACTGCTAAAGTAGTACCTTCTGAGGTCTTAGAATTTCCTGCTGTTATTGCTTATGGGCGGTTGGTAATTCTTGGTGGCGATCGACAAAAACTGCACGAAGAAGTAATTACGGCTGGAGGAATGCTCAAAGAGGGTAGATTTAGTCGTCTCAATGTACTTAAAGTAAGACAGGCATTAGATTCTGCTGTTAACGAACCTGTTTCTGAAGTAATGAAAGAGAGACTGGTCAACCTCTGGGATAAATACGCCGAACCCTTAATGCGGAGTCTAGAAGCACGTAGCAGCGATCGCGCTACTGCCCTGGAAAAAAGTTTACAAAATCGCTGTGACAAGGAAGTGAACGATCTTACTGCGATCTTAACTGAATTAAAGCACAGCATTCTTCACGAGTTAAAAGAATTGGAAGAACCAAAGCAGTTGAGCTTATTTAACGATTCTGAAAAAGAGCAATTTGAAAAAAACCGTAATAGTTTGCGAAATAGAGTTGAAGAAATACCTGAAGAAATAGAACGAGAAACTCAATCTATTCGTGCTAGATTTTCTAACCCAACTCCGAGATTATTTCCTCTGGCAATTACGTATTTAATTCCAAGAAAATATAACAAACAACGATAAAGGATAAAGGATGAAGGATGAAAGAGGATTTAAGAAAAAGAACCAAAAACTTTGCTTTAAGAATTATTCGTCTTTATTCTTCATTGCCTACCTCAACAGTCGCTCAGGTTATTGGAAAACAAGTTTTACGTTCTGGTACTTCTATAGGTGCCCATTATCGAGAAGCTTATAGAAGCCGTTCTAATAGAGAATTAATCAGTAAACTTGAAGTCGGACTCCAGGAACTTGAAGAAACTATTTATACCAATTCTCGAAAATAACGAGAGACTTAGGGAATAGGGAATAGGGAATAGGGAATAGGGAACAGAGGGATTTGAGCTTTTTTTATTAATAAAAAGTATTTCTTATCTCTCCAGTTA
>JASJDA010000049.1 GCA_030065755.1 Prochloraceae cyanobacterium
TTTTTTTGAAGAGGTTCGCAACCCTTTACTGCGAGAAGCGGTGGAATCGCGTCTGGAACTACATACAGTAGTTGCAGCCCTACGCCGCCGTCAGCGGTGGGATAGCGCTCCTCCAAGTGGAGAAATTTGGGGTTACGGTCGTTGGGTAAGCTACATTGAAAGCTACTGGACGGAACCAGGATTCCGCCTGGAAGGGGTGTTTCCCTGGGTATTGGAAGCAAATCGCCTCTTGAATGCCAACGAATCGGTAGAGCTGGAGCGCCTACTGTTTGAGGCAGTTTGGAACAAACTAGGTCGTTTGGGAGCAGGGCATTACTTCGATTTTGAAGCGGTAGTCATTTACGTATTGCGCTGGAACTTAGTCGATCGCTGGAGCCGCTACCAAGGAGAAGAGGCGGTCAAGCGATTTAGGACGCTGCTTGACTCAGGAATAGAAAAATTTACGAATGTGTTTGCAGGAATGTCGTAATTATGGCTCAAGTGTTCAATCCGGCGAAAATTGTCGCCGTTCAGGAAGATCTCGTCACTATTGAAATGGCGCAGACTGCCCCGCGCCCTTTGGTCAAGAATGAAGTGATTTATATCTGTCCTCAGCGGCACAGTGGAAGTCGCGCGGAAAAACTGAAAGCTGAGGTCTTGCGGGTGCGGGGGCGGATCGCTGATGCCCAGGTCTTTGAAAGTACCAGGGGCGTAGGTATCGGCGATCCGGTGGAGCAGAGCGGCCAGATGCTTTCTGTCACCTTGGGACCTGGCTTATTGAGTCAGGTCTATGACGGCTTGCAAAATCCCCTGGCGGAACTAGCTTCAGGCTTCGGCAATTTTCTTCCTCGCGGGGCCTACGCGCCAGCCTTAAACCAGGAGAAAAAATGGTCCTTTGTCCCCACCGCCAAGATGGGCGATCGCCTCAAAGCTGGGGATCCCATTGGTACCGTTCAGGAAGGTCGCTTCACCCACAAAATCTCGATTCCCTTCAACGAGCCAGGAGAAGTGAAGTTAGAATACATTAAGCAAGGAAGCGTAACGGTTAACGAACCGATTGCTCGCATTGAGGATGCCAGTGGCAGAGAACGCTCTCTCACCCTCTGCCAAGAATGGCCAGTACGTCGCCCGCTGCCAGAGCAACTTTTGGAAAAGAGATTCTGCCAACGGCTCTATCCAGAAGAGCCGATGATTACTACTCAGCGCATTATCGATACATTCCTCCCCATTGCCCGAGGGGGAACAGGCTGTATTCCTGGGCCTTTTGGAGCGGGCAAAACCGTGCTGCAAAATCTGATCTCCCGACATTCCGCAGTGGATATTGTGATTGTAGTCGCTTGCGGAGAACGGGCGGGCGAGGTGGTGGAAACCATTACCGAGTTTCCGAAACTTAACGATCCCAAGACTGGGGGCTCCCTTATAGATCGCACAATTATCATCTGCAATACTTCATCCATGCCCGTGGCCGCCCGCGAAGCGTCAATCTATACCGGCATAACTTTGGGAGAATACTACCGCCAAATGGGCTACAATGTACTTCTAATTGCTGATTCCACCTCTCGCTGGGCGCAAGCAATGCGGGAAACTTCTGGGCGACTAGAAGAAATTCCTGGAGAAGAAGCCTTTCCTGCTTATTTAGATTCTTCGATCAAAGGGGTTTACGAGCGTGCTGGAATTATTCAAACTAACGACGGCAGCGTGGGCAGCTTGACTATGATTGGCACTGTTTCTCCCGCTGGAGGTAACTTTGAGGAACCTGTAACCCAATCGACCCTGAGTACGGTTAAGACCTTCTTGGGGCTGAGTGCCCAGCGCGCCTACAAACGCTTTTATCCTGCCGTCGATATTTTGATTTCTTGGTCGCGCTACTTGAAACAACTGTCAGACTGGTTTGAGAAAAATGTTGCCCCTGGTTGGGTCGAGAGCGTTCAGAGTATGATCGACTTGCTCAAAAGAGGTGACAGCATTTACCAGATGATGCAGGTTACGGGGGAGGAAGGGGTCACTCTAGAGGACTTTATCACCTACCAAAAATCCCTGTTACTAGACATGGTTTATCTGCAGCAGGATGCTTTCGACGAAGTGGATGCTAGTGTGCCACTGGAACGACAGAAAAAAAGCTTTGGACTGGTATACAATCTAGTTAACCGGCAGTACCAATTCCAGGACAAAAAGTCTGCCCGCGATTATTTTACTCGCCTGACAGGACTATTCAAAAACTTTAACTATTCCCGAGAAGATTCTCCCGAGTACACTAGTTATCTCAAACAGATTCAGCAGCTGGCAGATTCAGCAACTCGTCTCTTGTAAGCAGGGTAAACGCATCTCAGCAATTCTCATTTGGGAAAAATCAGAATTTAGTTCTCTTGCATTCATAGAGAACTAATTTTAAGGCTTCATTATTATAATCATAGATATAATTGCCTGTTGTTTTAAAATTTTATACAACGTGAGTTCGATGAAGTCAGAAGATCTGTAATCAAAAGTAGTTGCGGGTATAACGATACGCCCTGCGCGATGCAATCAAATTATGCAACTAAACCGTTTAGTAAGCAAAAAGGGGGGGCTATACCGATGCGCTTTGCGGAGGTATAGCCCCAACTACCTTTGATTCCAACCTTTTTGCTTCGTCGAACTCACGTTAACTTAGCGGCATTCACCAAAATCGACAAAACTGTTCCCCGTTTCCCATTCCCTCGTTGACAGAAGCGAAAACATGACCTTAGTCATTAAGTATGTATGACTTTTGGCTCTTGGTTAAAAATTTTTTTTGCTCTATTTTATGTGTACAAGCTTTCAACGAGTCCAAATCAATCATGGCTAATTCTAGAAATGCTTTGGCAAAAATTGGCTACTATATCCCCCATAGTATTTTTGTTATATCTCTTCTGAGTCTAGTTCCTGGTTGTGCCGGATCTTCTGAGGCAAAATCAGAAGCCTCAGCTCAGATACTGATTCCTGCTCGAACTGTAGTTGCTCTAGGTCGCTTGATTCCTAAAGGAGAAGTAATTAAGCTATCGGTACCCAATGCTGAAGACAGCCGCGTCAATCAAATTTTTGTTACAGAAGGTGACTGGGTTAAAGCAGGTCAGACGATCGCTATTCTTCAGGGTAATGAAAGCAGACAAAGAGATTTAGAAGAAGCTCAAAAAAACGTTGAATATTACCGTGCTAAGTTGGAACAGATTAGGTCTGGAGATGCTAAACAAGCCGAAATTGCCGCTCAACGGTCTAATATTGCTAGGCTAGAAGCTCAACTTCGTCACCAAACAGAAGAAAGACTTGCGGCGATCGCCTCTTCTGAAGCCGAACTTCGTCAAGCTCAATTAACTTACGATCGCAAATATTCCCTGGCTGAGCAAGGAGCAATTTCTAAAGAAGAACGAGATCTAGCAAACGAAGATCTAGAAACTACTAAAGCTTTACTTCAACAAAGAACAGCTCAGCTAGATAATACAGTACAAACCCTCACAGAACAGATAGCCGAAGAAAAACAAAATTTAGCAACACTTCAAGAGGTACGTCCTGTAGATATCCGAGTTGCTAGAGCTGAGTTAGAAAGAGCTATGGTAAGTGTGGAGAAGAGAAAAGCTGACCTAGAAGATACTAAGGTAAAAGTTCCCGTTAGCGGACAAATTTTGCGCATTAACACCCGCGTTGGCGAACAAGTTAATACACAGCAAGGGATAGTAGAACTCGGACAGACAAACCAAATGTACGCTATTGCTGAGATTTACGAAACCGAAATTAACAAAGTTCGCTTAGGACAGGGAGCCAGGATCGCTAGCGAATATGGCGGTTTTGAAGGTCAAGTTCGCGGTACAGTCGAGCATATTGGCTTGCAAGTCGGTCAAAGAAAGCTCACGGATGGCTCTTCTAACCCCACTACAGATGAAAATACCCGCGTTGTAGAAGTTAAAATTCGCGTCAATTCTGAAGATAATTCCAAAGTTGCTAGTCTGACTAATATGCAAGTACGGGTCAATATCGATCTTTCTTCTAAAAAATGATAGAAATTCAGCCAATAGGATCGCATCAAATTGAACGAGTAAAAAGCATTATTTTAGAAGTTTGTCAAGAGATATTTGAGGTTTCTGAAATAGTAATTCAGCAGTACGACGATATGTCTGACATAGTTCAAGAAGTCAGAAGTCAGAAGTCAGAAGTCAGAAGTAGCAATTAGTGGGAGATTGAAACTCGCCACTAATTGTAGACCACTAAATCAAAGATTATAGTGGGGGTTTTAAACCCCGATTTGAAGTCCAAAAATAGAAAGTCAAAAACAAAAATTATTGCTAAAAAAACTTCTGACTTCTGACTTCCTATTTCTGACTTCAAGCGAAGCGGTAAAATAAAAGTTAATTTCCCCATGGTTTCAAGTTAGTATTCCTGTTATTTTATTTTTTTATTGGATAAAAACTAAAGAACCAGGCAGATGCTAAAGCAAAAAGTCCTGCTACAGGAAAAGCCAGTTGTACTCCCCACGGTTGTTCTGGTGTTTTACCCAACATTAGGATTAGACCTGCCAACATAGCCCCCAAACCGATACTGCTTTCCGCCAATAGGCCTCTAGTCCCAAAATAAATGGCTTCTCGTCGCAATCCAGTCTGCTTGGCATCTTCGTCAATCAAATCAGGTAGCATTGCATTTGGCAGAATAAAAAAACCTGCCAATCCTAAACCACTTAAAAATAGTAAAACTAACCAAGGTAGTAAAGCATCTTCAAATAAAATTGGGCAAATCCCTATTGCCAGAAGTCCACAACCAAACCAAATCATCGAAAGTTGAAAAATGCGTCGCTTCCCCCAATACTTTGCTAAAAGGTTCACTAGAGGCAATCCCATAGCTGAGCTTCCTAATACAACTGCATTTATGACTGCTCCAAAGCTAATATCTCTATTGAGTAGTGCTACTGCTAGAAAAGTAGGGCAAATGGTTAAGATGCTAACCGTAACCCATGCACAAGTAATACCTGAGCTATAGCTTCTAAATGATGGGTTATGCCATGCTAATCGCAAAGATTTCCAGAAAGTCAGATATTTCTTTTCAACTGGTACTAATTCTTCTGTAACGGCCAAAGGCATTAACAATGTTACAAAACCTATACCTCCAATAATACTTGCCATTTTGGAAAACCCAAATTGAGAAGTTAGCCATGGCGAACAAATTCCTCCAATAGCTGTTCCCAAAAGAGAAAAAACTGCAATCAGTGTAGAAAGATTTACTCTTTCTTTTGGAGTTCTTGCGAGATCTGGTATCCAAGCTAGGTAAGGAACAAAATAGATAGCTAGTGCTAGATAAAACAAGCATAGTATTCCGATTAGGTAAACAAAATTGCCAATGGGAACAGAATTTAGAGGGGGAGTAAAGAGCAAAATAAAACAGAATACCAATGGCATAATTCCCACAGCAACAAAAGGTCGCCTTCGTCCCCAACGACTCGACAATCGATCTGAAAAATGTCCAACAAGAGGCTGAGCGATCGCCCCAAAAACTCGGTTCATAAAAATTGCTGAGCCAACTAAAGCCGATGAAACGAGCAAGGGCAGATTGTTCTCATTAGGCACTCCTGGATCGTAACGATATATCAGCATGGTTAACGAGGTATTTATGACTAAATATATTCCGAAGCACCCCATTGCATATTTGATTAGTCTAAGCATTTTATTATTTCTAATAGTTACCAAATGATTGATCTGGTTTTACATTTTTTTTAAGCACTTAACTGTATTTACAGAATTATCAAGAGGTTGTAGATAATATTTTCCCCAAGATATCTACAACCTCAAACACTCCTTGATTATTAATTGCAGCAGCGTTTTCCTGATAGCGGACTAAGTTTTTTGGTTCGATTAGCTTTGCAATAGCTCGATCAATTTCCCTGAAATTACGGACTACAATACCAAGATTATTTTTTTCAATCCACTTAACGTTGGATAGTTCTTGCAACATTGTTGAAGAATTGCACTCTGTAACTACTGGCAGATTCATCACTGTAGCTTCTCTGGTACTTAAACCAGGTTTGCCAATCAAAAAATCAGACAGATGCATGTAGTAGGGAATTTCAGTGGTAAAAGTTTCAACGAATTTGGGAAACCTAGCCTTGGTAAAGCGCAGGGTACTTGCTAGTTTTTCATTGCATCCACAGATGAAAATAAGTTGTAGATTCAGAGATGATTGCTCTAGACACTTTGCTATATCGAGCATAACCTTTGAACCTCGGCTACCAAATGATACCAAACCAGTGGGCAAATCTGTATCTAGACCCAAGTACTTTCTTTCGAGTCTGCGGTCAACAGTAATGGGTTTGTAGAATCGAGGATGAATTATCCTGCCTGAGTTGCGGAAAATTCTGTCCTCCTGAATACCTAGGGATAGCGCTTCTTCAACTGCTTTCTCAGTGTGACATATTAGGAATTGCTTTTTATGATCTATCCAGTAGCCAGGATAACTATCAACAAAATCACCTTCAACCGTAAGAAAGGGAATAGCTGGCAAAGCTCTCTGCAAACTTTCGCATAGTTGTTTGTTCACAAATGGCATCAATGA
The DNA here is from genome assembly GCA_030065755.1 of Prochloraceae cyanobacterium. Classification (GTDB taxonomy): domain Bacteria; phylum Cyanobacteriota; class Cyanobacteriia; order Cyanobacteriales; family JASJDA01; genus JASJDA01. The sequence continues at coordinate 6,529 of JASJDA010000049.1, forward strand.
AACCACCAGATCTGGTTTTTGATGATTCCAGTAGTTTTTCAAACGGGCTAACCAAGCAGATCGCGACCACTGAATTTTTTGCCTAAACAAAGGAACTGTTAACGGCCAATATATTCTTGTCCAGCCTTGCTTAAGAATGAAATTATTATAATAATCTTCGATCCATTTTGCTCCTACAATATCCTTATAAAAGTTAACGATGTGGACTTCCCATGGTAGTTGTCTTTGCTCAATAACTTCTTGTAAAGCATTGGCAGAGCTGCGATGTCCTCCTCCAGCATCAGTAATCATTAGATATATTTTTTTTTTCATTTTTTAAAGTCTCCAGTAATTAAATATCATTGAGGATTGGGGAAAAGGTTATTGGAACTCCCAGTTTGACAAAAGCGTTCCACGAGCGCGATCACTCATTACAGTCACAGAAACCCTTTACTAATTAGGTAAGAAAAGTAGGTGTCTAGGAGATTCTTGATAGAGGGACAAACAAGATCAGTGGCAGCTAGATAATTTAGGGTGTGCTGGCAGTCAAATTTGGGTCTTTGTCCGAGAGTTTCAAACAAAGTCACTCCTTCAAATATTTGCTCAAAAAAGAGGGGTAATAGTGGATACAAAGGATTTGAATCAGAAGAGAAAGAAAGATTTACTAGCTCCTGTTGCCATTGTTTGTAGGAAATCCGCTCAAGGGGGTAGCCATAGGCACAAATCCATTCCGCCATCTGATTCAAGGACACTATTTGGGAATTAACCAAGTGAAAGACTTGCCCTAAGGATTTTGATTGCTGTGAAAGATAAAAAATGGATTGAGCTACATAATCGACAGGCACCATTTCCACCCAACCGTCTACAAAAGGTATTTTTCCAAGTTGAATTGTTCCTCGGAGAATGCGACATATAGCATCATCTGTATTCCATTCTCCTGTGTTACTGTGTCCGGTTATGGCACCTGGTCGGTAGATGCAAACGGGAAGACCTCGCTCACGTGCGATCGCCACTAACTTTTCCGCTACCCATTTGCTCTGAGCGTATCCTCCATAAACCGTTTCACCAGGAGGCAACTGGTCTGTTTCTTTTACCACTTCGACATTCGCGTAGTCTACTGAGTCAAAAACTGCCACCGTAGAAATAAAATGTACTGGTTTTACTTTGGTTTGAGAAGCCAATCGTAGAACTTCTTGAGTACCTAGAACATTGGCGGCTTTAAGTTTGGAGTAAGGGTAAGTAAAGTTGACAAATGCTCCATTATGATAAACTACATCAATGCGATCGCTTAATTCTTGAAACTCTTCGGATGAAAGACCCAGAAGTGGTAATGACAAATCTCCCGGTATCGGAAAGATTCGACTACTGAAATCCTTTTCCCAAATTTGGTAGCCCTCCAGATTTTTCTGAATCTTCTGCTGAGCTGCTTCAGGATTTGGAGAACGGACTAGGCAGTAAATCTTTGCTTGAGTCTGTTGTAGGAGTTCCCGAAGTAAGAAAGCACCTAGAAATCCAGTAGCTCCAGTCAAGAAAATTGCTTCTGGTTTAATCAGTTGGGTTGATTCCCATTTTGTATCGGGAGTAATTGCTGGGTCTAAAATAGCTTCAGCATCCAAATCGATGAATGAGCTGGTAGTCTCAATAGCTTCCTCTCCCCGTTGGATAGCCTCAATGGATTGAGCTAATTCTGCCACAGTGGAAACATTGAGTAATTCATTCAGTGGTAACTCTACTTGGAAAGCTTTCCGTACCTGAGACATTAGTTGCACTGCTAACAGAGAATTACCTCCCAGGTCAAAGAAATTGTCTTTTGTGCCTACTTGTTCCAGGCGCAGTATTTTAGCCCATAGATCGACTAATTGCTTCTCCGTATCAGTATTAGGCGGAATAAAGGGATGTTGTCCCTCAAGGCGATCTCGAAGATATCCGCTCCGCGGTGCGCGTTTCTGTGATTCAATCGCCAGGGAAATTTGCTCGACATCATATAATTGGTTAGCAATGCGATTAATTAGGATAGATTTAGACTTGATTGGAGCGATCTGTGTTGACTGATGAACTGGTAAATCTTCTTGAGAATTAGTTGGTTGTGGATTGTAAGCGATCACTTTACAAAAACTGCTGGGAATCACAAAGTTGCAGCCATCTGTCCCCGATTTCTCAAATTGCCCTACCACACTGTTGAGAAAATCTAAGAGCGGTTGATTTTTCGCAGTCGGTTTGTAAGTAATAACCACCTTACCAAGACCATCGTCAATAGCAATGGCACCCAACTTAGCCAGCATCTGATGTTCCACACCTCTGCCTAACACTCGACAACTGAGCAAAAATGTATCTACTTCTAAGATGTCTCCCTTGAAAGCAAAAATTATCGCTCCAACTAAACCATAATCGCCAAATCGGTCTTTTACATTTACCACGAGGCAGGTGTGTTTCTCTGACTGGCATATGCTTTGGATTTGGCTTTCTGAACGACGAATAGTAGTAGCGTTAAACTGATTCGTCCGCTCAGTGAGTTGAGAAACTCTAGAGATTTGATGGGATGCCATTTCCGTAATTTGAACCTGGAGGTTCAAACTCTTGATAAATTCCCTCAAGGTCAAAGATTGCTGACGCAATTGCTGTCGCTTGACATTTTGCTGATAATGTAATGTTCTTTGCTTGTCTTCCTTGGTGATTTTTAGACGATCAAAAGCCCAAATATGCTGTAAAAATCTGGGGATAGTATCTGCGTCTTCTGGCAGTTGCAATGTCAAAACCTCCGGATAGTTCGCTTTAACTTCAGCACATTCAACTGGGTTGTCATCAATGAAAATAAAGCTATCAAGTCCTAGTTGTAATTCTTGGGATATAGATTTCAGGTTTTCTGACTTAGATTGCCAGTTAATCCGCCAGGAAACTAAATGTTCCCGCTTGAGTAACATATCTTGACGTTGCTCGAATACTTGCAAAACATCATCTTGATTATTTTTGCTGCACAGGCATAGGAGCATACCACTATCCTGCTGTGCAACCATAAATTTCTGAAGTGCTTGGTAGGCTGGAGTTATCGCAATTCCATTTGCTCCATCTTCGCCACAAATCCCTTGCCACAGAGTACGATCGCAGTCGAGAACTATTACTTTGTAAGGGTTTTGGCGAATGGCGTGGATTTTGCGAGCAATGGTAGTTCCCAAGGCCGTAAAGAAAAGTGGTGTGAAGGGAATGTGACCGAGTTTATCCCCGTGAGAGTCGTAGAATGTTTCAACTGGGTAGGTGGTAGCTAACTCAGTTGTAGTTACCACATACACTCCACTGACATCAGCTAATTCCACTACTAATTTTGCTTCCATTTTTTGCAGAAATGGAGCACGTTTTTCCGAAGCAATGGTGCTCGGTGAAGCTGGACACACACAAAGTAGGTGGGGGATGGTTGTGCGGACTGCTGCTGTCTTGAATGCTTGTATCAGTTTTTGTACATTCTGCTCTATTTGCTGGGCAAAATTAGCTGATGCAATTCCATCTTCTTCAAACCTTACCCAATCTTCAAAGCGCACCAAGACAATATTAACGCCCTGTTTGTTTTGAGCTAGCAAGCTATCAGAAGCTAAGAGTTGTTGGAATACTTGATTATAAGGAGCAAACTCCATCTGCCAGTTTAAATCCAATTCTTGTAGCCAAAAATCTAAAGAATCTGCAACTGGTTCAGTGGTGAAAGTGGCTGTAATAGCTACCTTAGGAATTGTTACAGTCTCTAAATTCTCTTCTTTTGTCGTGGTTGGTTGAACTTTCTCTAAATTGATTTTAAATTCTAGTTCTGGAGTTAATTGGAATTGAGTTAGTTGGGTTTGTGGAGACTGAACGCACTGCTCTAGAATTAAGCAATAGGAATTAATTAGTGCTTCAATTGTATCTTCATTGAATAAATCTGGGTTATACTCAAATATTCCTCGTAATTCTTCATCTGACTCTGATATTATTAAAAATAAATCTACATCTGTTGTTGCTCTTGTAGCTTCCCAAATCGGTATCAAGTTCAGATTAGGAGTGCAGATGCTACTAATTTGTTTTCCCAAAAAGCTAAACAAAACCTGAAATAGGCTGTGATTTTCCCGACTGCGTTGCAGTTTCGTAGCTTCAACCACCTTCCCCAATGGTATATTTTTGTGATTGTAGGCTGTCAATATGACTTCGCGCACTCGTTGCAACAATTCTTCAAAGGAGGGATTACCTGATAAATCATTTCGCAGGAGAATTGGGTAAGCAAAAAAACCAATTAGGGATTGCAGTTGAGGGTGAAACCGTCCTGAAGTGGGAGAGCCAACAACAATGTCTGTTTGTTTGCAACACTTATGTAGTAAAATTTCTAATGCTGTTAGCAGCGTCATGAAAGGAGTCACTTCATGTTCTTCGCTCAGTTGTTTTAGATAAGACCAGACATTGGCAGGTACTTTAAAGAATTTATGTGCTCCTCGGTAACTGGGAATTACGGGTCTGGGATGGTCAAGAGGTAATTTTAGTGGTGAAACCCCATCGAGTTGCTTACTCCAGTAAGTTAATCCTGCATCAAGCATTTCTCCTTGTAGCCACTTTCGTTGCCAAACAGCAAAGTCCCCATACTGGATATTTAATTCTGGTAGTGGAGATTCCTTACCTTGGTAAAATGCTTCATACAGCGTTGCAAGTTCTTGAATGAATAGATTGACTGATTTCCCATCACTAATAGCGTGATGAATTCTCAGCAACAGTACATGCTCAAAATCATCAAGTTGCAGGAGTTTAAAATCAAACAAGGGCTCCCTTTCTAGATTGAAGGGTTTTTGTGCTTCTTTCTCAACAAATTCCTGGATAGCGGCAGTTTTCTCGCTCAGATTTAAGCCAAGTAAATTTAACTTATCCAAGGTGATATTAATCTGGGGTACAATAACTTGAACTAGGGAACCTTCAATTATTGTAAAATTAGTCCGCAAGGCTTCATGACGACGTATTATTTCATTGAGACTGCTTTGTAATATCCCCATGTTCAATTCACCCTTTAACCAAATTGCTTGAGTGATGTTATGAACTGCACCATTGGGAATGAACTGAGCTGCAGCCCAGAGACGTTCTTGTTCGAAGGATAACGGTAAATTTTCATCTCGTGAGATAGGTACTAGGGCTATGAAATTACTGTTTATATTCTTATTGCTCTGCTTTGTGGGTTCAGATTTTACTGTTTCTAATAATAAATTTTCAGCATTTTCTAAAGATATTTCTCCTGTTCTCAGCAGAGATAATATTTCTTCGGTATTTTGACCATTATCGATTTTATTTTTATCAATAGCTTTTTCTTCTACCACTTGAGCAGTACTTTCTAGCAATACTTTCTCTGCATTATCTAAGGAAATATCACCCGATTGTAATTTATGTAATACCTCTTCTTGGGTACTCATTTGTTCTTGATTTTTTAGCATTTTTTGTCTCACAGTCGATTGTTCGTTGTTCTTTTCTGATACTGGAGACACTTGCTTTTGAATATTTCCTGATTCATTTGACAATATTTGACTCAAATTATGTGGCTTTTGACTAATAGTTGTTTCACTAAAAAAAATCTCAATTTTATTTGCGACTTCTGGTTGATGAAAGGTTATTTCATGCATATCTAGTTCTTGATTGACAACTTCTGGTAATTTTTCTCTAATTACCGAAGTTAAATGTTTTTTTAAAGTTACTAGAGATAATCTAGGTTTTTTTGCTATTTCATTTGCCAAACTATAAGCATAGTTCAGCACATCTTTTCTTGGTACAACTGGAAAAGTAATACCGCGTTTGGCTAATTCTTCCCCTCGATAGTTTTGGGCAGTATACATCATTTCTTGTCCTAAGACAGAACCTAATTTTGCAGGTACAACGAACGTACATCCGAATCCAGGCGTGAAACCATACTTCATAAAATTAGTTGTGTAAATACTTTCTTGACTTAACACAACTAAATCTGCATATAAACCAAACACTAAACCACCACCAATTCCATGACCTTGCATAGCTGCAATGACTGGTATTTTACAATCTAATAATATTCTGAAAAAATTAAACTCATTAAATTTAATTTCTCTTTGATGAATTTTTATTAATTCTTCCTTTGTACCTCCCGATGCAAAATAATTTCCATATCCTGTTAGAATAACTACTCTATAGTTATTGTTGTGAGCAACTTTATCAAAACATTTATATAATCCTTCAATTAGTCCAGGGGAAAAGGTATTGCGGGTTTCTTCATCTTTCATCGTAATTTGAACGACACCATTGCGCAACTCCACCAGTTGTACCACCTCGGTATTGCTCTTTGCTGAGTTCATATTAATATTTAGGCTTGCCATGGAAATACCCCCTCTTTTTTAAAGCGTTTAATTTTTTCTTGAACAGTAAGATCGGCTAACAAACTACAAACTTTGTTGACAGCTAAATCTTGAGTTTCTTGTTGAATAATCCATAACTGATTAATATAGTTTTTTAAATCCTTTACTCCAGATGAGGGTAAATACTTTAAACGCCGAATATATTGACCAATTAACTGATTAGTATTATTGCCATATTCATCAATTAAGCCCCAGTTATAAGCCTCTGATGCTGAGATTACTTGAGTCGTTAGTGCTAAACGGTAGGCTTTTTGAAATCCCACTCGACGAATCAAAAATGGCAATACACAAGCTGGCAATAAACCAAATAATAGTTCTGATAAAACAAAGGTGACAGTTTCATCTGCAATAACTAAATCACTTGCTGCTACCAAACCCACTCCCCCTGCTTGTACTTTGCCTCGTACAACTGACAAAATCACTTTGCTACTTTGGGACATTTGTTTCAGGATGTTGTAGTAACCATGAGAACTCATTTTTGGATCTACCTGCTTTCCGTCTGCTACTTCTTGAAAATCCATTCCTGTACAAAACACATCAGGTAGTCCTTCTAGGATCACCACTTTAACTTTTTCCTCGGCTTCAGCAGCTTGCAAAGCGGACAATAATTCTTGAGTCAGCTGAGTATTGATGCTATTGTTAGCTTCGGGCCGATATATCTGAATCCTTTGTACAGCATGTTGATGATTAATTTTTAGGGTTTGATAGTCCATAGCTATACCCACTCATACTCCCGATGAAATTCCTTAATGGCTTTCAACACTAATCGACCTTTGCCTTCGATATGCTTCCAAACTCTTGGGAAGATTTGATAGTCTAAAGTCACATTTCGGGTACCAAAGGCAACTGCACTACTGTTTACGAGTAATTGCTCATATTCCTCTATACTTAAGGAATGGCGCTGTGCTAACTGTGTAGAAATACCGTATTGAGCTTGAATTTCCTTTCCTTCTGGAGTAACAACCCCACTATAAAATTCTGAACAACAACCAGAACCGTAGGAAAATAGACCAATGCGTCGAGGATTGGTAAATTCCCCGTTGTCAATGGTGCTAGCTAAAGATAAAAGTACCGTTGCTCCCATAATGTTGCCTACCTGTTGGCAATAGACTAATCCAGGCATCACCCGTCTCTGAAAGTCATTTTCAATCTCAACGGGTTTAGCCCTTTTAAACTTACGCATCATCTTCCTGTGAGCGCCTTTGACCATACCGCCAAAAGGTGTATGAAAACTCAAGTAATCAAAACTGTTTTGGTAGTCCGCTCTTTCTACCCTGTCTTGATAGTGGAGGTAAGCATTTTCGCAACAATCTAAGTAAGAAAGTAATGATAAGTCTGCATCTCCTGCTTCTGAATCTGGGGTTGGTCTGCAGGTATCCATTACTTCATAGCCATAGTAACCATTGCAACCCACATCTACTTGAAAAATGTAAGGAACATCACTTACTAGAATAGCTACGGCTCCAGCACCACTACTAGCTTCAGCAAAAGAACAATCTTTCAGGCGGGCATCTCCCCCTTCGGTAACAAAAAACCGAGATATGTCAGTTGCGATCACTAAAGCCTTGGCTCCAGGAGATGTTTGGGACAAAACAAAATTCAATGCCATTTGAAAACCCGCAGTACCAGAGTAACAAGCTTGTTTAAGTTCAAACATACGGCAATTGCGACTTAATCCTAAATAATCATGAATATAGCTGCTGATAGATTTGCCAAAATCTATGCCGGATTCGGTACAAGTAATCACCATTTCAATGCGCTGCTTGTCCGCATCATTTAAGCTGTCAACAATCGGCTTGGCTGCATTCACTGCATAAGAAACAGGATCCTCGTAAGGCATGGCGACTGTTTTCTCTTTCATCAGTAAATTGTCGAAGCGAGTTCTTTCTAATTGACGAGCTTCTGCTAATACTTGTACATCTAGCTTTGCTGCTCCTCCATATACATTGAGAGCTTCAATCCCAACTTGTTGCATTAATTTACCTTCTAATTTAAGTATTTTTGGTTTTTCTGTTAGAACTATTTTCCAATTACTAAAGCTGTATTAATACCTCCAAAAGCAAAACTATTACTTATGGCATATTTAATATCAGCTTCTTTGGCTGTTTCTTTGACCCAATTGAATTTGGTATCAATGGGATTAACTAAGTTATTAGTAGGATGACAAAATCCCGCCTTCATTTGCAATAAAGTAGCAATGACCTCTACCACTCCAGCAGCAGTTAAACAGTGACCTGTTAGAGACTTTGTGGCATTGACTAAACAGTGGGATAGTCCTACAGATTTCAAAGCAGCTACTTCTGTTTTGTCACCTAAAGGAGAACTAGTGCCGTGGGTATTCACATAGTCAATCTGCTCTGGCTTTAACTCTGCCATAGCTAGAGCAGCATTCATGGCTCGTTCTTCCCCTTTTTGAGATGGCTCAGGACTGCGGTTTCCATCTAAACCTAATCCCCAGCCAATGAGTTGTCCATGAGAAACTACTCCCCTTTGTTGAGCATGCTCGGCTTTTTCGAGGACAACAACCCCACAACTTTCTCCATAAATAAAGCCATCATGGTCTCGATCAAATGGCCGACAAGCCAGATTAGGAGTATCGGCAAAACGCTCACTACCCATAGCTCCTAAATTTTTCAATCCTTGACACTCCCATAGAGATATATCAAACAGAGGTCCAACTGCAATACTCACATCCGCAACCCCCAATTGAATTTGACGAGCTGCATGAATTAGGGCAATAGAGCCACCAGCAGAAGCCCCAGCTACGCTATAACCTTCTCCTTGAATGTGAAAACATTGAGACAGTAAACTTACCAAATCGGTATCCCAAAAAGTCACTCCATAAGTTGGTCTTAAAAATTCAGGCTTATCAGCATAACGTTGCCAGATTTCTTCCTGATAACGTTGTTGGAAATTTGACCCGCCTACTACAATGCCTACACGTTCAGGGTTTACTCCCCCAGAAGAAAGTTTTGCATCTTGCCAAGCTTCAGAAACAGCAATGGTTGCGATCTGGGTACTCCATGAAGCCGTACGAAGTAAGTTACTATATTCAGGAAATAAAGATTTAGCCTCAATATCTGGAAGTTCTGCTCCCAGAAATGGTTTAAATCCCTGACGCCCAGGTCGTTTGAGATAACCAAAATGCGTTTTTCCTGTAAATAGAGCTTCTTGAAAAGTGGCAATATTTTGACCAATTGAAGTAACAATGCCCATACCAGTTATCTCTATTCTTACTGGATCTGGACTAGATCCCATGATTTACCTCTAACTTAGCTGCAAATAAATCAGCTAGTTCTCCAATATTCTTAGCTCCAGCTAATTCAATGAGTTGAATATGTAAATCTAACTCTTCCATAACCATCATAATAATTTCTGCCCTATTCATTGAATCAATCCCTAATTGTTGTAGGCTATCAGTAGGTTTTAGAGATACTTTTGCTAATTCTGGAACTATGTCATAAGTGTATTTTTTAATAAGTTCAATGATTGGATTATTTTTTATGCTAGATTCTTGTAAATCATTTTCAGCTTTACTTTGTTGTTTGATTTCTTGAATCATTTGCTTTGCTTCTTGAATAGTTAATTCATGATTTGCAACCTTATTCAGTATGGGACGTATTTTTTGCCTTATGTCCTCTTGTGATTCTTTAAGTAAATCCAGATTTTGTGGAGATTCTTCTGGAGAATATTGATTAACTTGAGATAATTCATTTCTATTTTTAGAATAAATTTCTTCAGTGATGTATTTAGCTAAATCCCATAAGGTAGGATAATCATATAACTTGGTAGCTTTAATATTTAAATTGTAAGTTTGATTTATGGTGGTTATCCATTCAACTCCAACGATAGAATCTAACCCTAAATCAATAAATTTCTGGTCTTCTTCTATTTCACTAATCTCTATATACAGGGCTTCTGCTAATTGTTGTTTTAAAAGCTCCTTGACTTCTAATAAGTTTACCTGAAAGTTATTTGATAGTTGTAAACTTTCTAAAGGTTGCTGATTTTGATTGCTGATGTCAACTTCTGTTTGGGAGGATTTTTGGTGATTAACTTGGATATTTTGACCTGGGGTGGATAGGTTTTGAGCGATATATTCTGTCAACTTTAGTAAGGTCGGGTAGTCATACAATTTAGTTGCCTTAATGTTTAAATTGTAAATTTGATTTATGGTGGTTATCCATTCGACTCCCACAATAGAATCTAACCCTAAATCAATAAACTTCTGGTCTTCTTTGATTTCACTGATGTCTGCATACAAGGCTTCTGCCAGACTTTGCTTTAGGGTTTCTTTGATTTGAGCAAAATTAACATCTAAGTTATCTAATCTTGATATATTTGGTGTTTCAGCAATATTTTCTGAATTAAGATCTAAGTTATCTAGTTTTGATACACTTGGTGTTTCCGTAATCTTTTCAGATTCAACGGCAATATTTTTTGAATTAAGATCTAAGTTATTTAGTTTTGATACACTTGGTATTTTCGTGATATTTTCAGATTCAACGGCAATCCTTTCTGATAAGGTTTTTTTTAGATAAGGTATATCTCGTAAATAAGGGGATTTTAGCCCCTGTTTAATTGAACGTGAAACCATAACTAATACACTATCTTTATAGTAACGAGGTAATGTTTTATAGTATCTTGAATGCAATTGAGAATATTTTGATAATAAACCCAATCTTTCCTCGTCCACACGAGTGTCATAATCTACAAGTCTAATAACAAAAGCACGCCGCAACTTATGTAAACCTGGTTTTAAAGGAACCGATCTGTGTAATACATACTTATTAAAAAATAATACGTCTCCAACTTTATACTCATCTTCTTCATAGTTATCTTGAATGGTGTAATCTATTGCTTCTTGCGTGATGTTATTAAGAATAGTATTAGCATTGGCTACATATTCATTCAAATCTCCTTTTGATTCATCCCATTTGATATTATTTCTTAAATGTAAATCATTAATAGTGTAATAAAAATGACCTGGAAAAGTTTTTGTAGATACATATTGCATACCACCTCGATATTCTTTAGTGATTTCATCTAATGGTATCCAGATTGATGCTCCAAAATCTTCTGTTTTTGTAAAAGAAAATGAGCCAACTCCAACGTGCCATGGGAATCTACTTTGATTAGGTTCAACTGAAAAAAGAGCATTGTGCATAATCACGATCTTTTTTCCAGTGATGTAATTTAAAAAAGGTAGCTTCCCTTTTATTAATGAAGAAACAAAATCGTACTTTACCAAATCATAAGCAGGATATGTTGTATCAATGTCGTCATTTTTCGCTAGTTTTAGTGTTACTTTTTCTTTGGAAACATTGCTTTCACTTTTAGCACTTTCTAATGTTTCTTGAATTCTTTCTATTTCAGAGAAATTAAAGAAATTTTTAATTTGACAGTATCCTTTATTTTCATACTCTCCTTTTAATTTATCGAGTTGTTCTCTGTCGATGAGTTTGAGTTCTTTTATTTTCTCTTTGTCATTTTCTAAAACAGACATTGTCTTTTGAGAGACAACATCTTGCTGAGCTAATTGAAGAGGTTCCGAATCCACAGATTTAAACTTCAATTGAACTAATTGTCTTTTAGGTATTTGCTTTAGTGAAGAAGCTTTGGGGACAGACACTGAATCTAGATTTGATAATGTTATTTTTGGTGCCTCTAAGTTCTGGCTGTGTTTTTTCATTGAAACAAAGTCACTAGTTGATTTTTGCACTACCTTTAACCCATTTGGTTGAGCAGAGGGACGACTTTCAAGCTTTACTGATGCTACTTTTTTTTCTAAGTTAGACACTTCGGACACCCTATTTGGGGCGGGTTGAATATCTGTTATCCAATAACGCCGTCGTTGCCAAGGATATGTTGGTAATACCACTTTATTACGGGAATAATCTCCGTCAAACCCTAACCAATCAACTTTGACTCCCCGCACATATAATTGTCCCAAACTTTGTAGCATTTGTTGCCAGTCTTCTCGACCAGAACGCAGAGAAGGCAACCAAACTCCTACATCGTCTGGCAAACACTGCCTTCCCATCCCTAACAAAATTGGTTTGGGTCCAATTTCTAGGAAGACTTCATAACCTTCTTGGTGCAAAGTCTCCATACTTTGGGCAAACTTGACTGGTTGGCGTACATGGTTTACCCAATAGCTGGCTGTAGCAATACTCTCGTCTGCTCTGGTACCAGTTACATTTGAGATCAGTGGAATCCGAGGTTGACTGTAGCTTATTTGATTGGTAATTGCTTTAAAGTCCGCCAACATCGGTTCCATTAAGGGGGAATGGAATGCGTGGGATACTTCTAACTGTTTTGTCTTGATTCCAAGTGATTTTAAACTGTCCCAAAGCTTACTAATGACTTCTCCTGAACCAGAAATGACAACACTTTCGGGTCCGTTGACGGCAGCTATTGCCACTTTTTCTGCGTATGGGGCAATCAGTTGATTTACTTTCGACTCTGATGCCATTACAGCTACCATCTCCCCTCCAGAAAGTAACTGCTCCATTAAATGTCCCCGATAGGCAATCAGTTTTAATCCATCTTCTAAACTAAATACGCCTGCTATTGTTGCTGCTACATATTCTCCGACACTATGACCCATAACCACATCTGGTTGAATTCCCCAGGATTGCCATAACGAACCCAAGGCATATTCAATGGCAAATAGTGCTGGTTGAGTATAAGCAGTTTGGTTAATGAGATAACTGTTTGTTTCTTTACTATTTTCAGGATAAAGAATGTCTAAAATCGATTTTTCTAAATAAGATTGTAGAATTTGCTCGCACTGGTCTAAGGTTCGACGGAAGACAGGTTGCGTTTCATAAAGTTGTCTTCCCATATTCACATACTGAGAACCTTGTCCAGTAAACAAGAAGGCAATCTTAGGTGATTTACTATTACTAGAAAGTTCTGCAGAAAATACACCTAATGGTTCTTCTCTGGCACTAATTTTTACTAATTTATCAGCTAATTCTTGTTTGTCAGATGTAATAATCGCTAAACGATGGTTAAAGTGCGATCGCCCCGTATTGGCAGTAAAACAAATATCTGCGATCGCTGCTGTGGAATTATCAGCTAAAAATTCTTCATAAGATTGTACTAACTCTTGCAAAGCTTTTTCACATTTAGCAGATAAAGTTAATATATGGTGCGATCGCTCGGTTACTGGATCGATGTTGACTGTTAACTGTTGACTAATAACTGAAAAAGTTGCTTCTTCTAGGATGATGTGGACGTTTGTCCCACTCATCCCAAAAGTACTTACTCCAGCTAATCTTTTTTCTTCATTAGTTTCCCAGGGAATTAATTTAGTAGGAACTTTAACAGGTAACTTTTCCCAAGGTATATAAGGATTGGGATTTTTAAAATGTAGATGAGGCGCTATTTGTTGATTTTGCAATTGTAGAATAACTTTAATCAAAGATGCAATCCCTGCTGCTGCTTCTAAATGACCAAAATTAGTTTTAACTGAAGCGATATTTAAAGGTCGTGTTGGTAAACGTTTTTCTCCTAAAATTTTTCCTAATGCTAAAACTTCAATTGGATCCCCTAAAGATGTTCCCGTGCCGTGAGTTTCTACATATTCGATTTCATGGGGTTGTACTTTAGCATTTTTTAAAGCCTGTCGTAATACCAATTCTTGAGCAGAGCCATTAGGTGCTGTTAAACCATTACTTTTGCCATCATGATTAACGGCAGAACCTTTAACTAAAGCTAAAATATTATCACCATCTGCCATGGCATCAGATAATCTTTTTAAGACGATAACACCGCATCCTTCTCCTCTCACATAGCCATTCGCAGACTGATCGAAAGTTTTGCATCTTCCATCAGGCGCTAAGGCTTTTAACTTGGAAAAACCAATTGTAACTTCTGGGGAAAGCATCATATTTACTCCCCCTGCTAAAGCTAACTCAGATTCTCCTCGTCGTAAACTATGACAAGCTAAATCAACTGCTAATAAAGAAGATGAGCAACTGGTATCTAAGAAGAAAGCCGGTCCTTGTAATCCTAAAGTATAACTTAATCTTCCGGCGGCTATACTTCGAGCATTGCCTAAACTACTATAAGCATCAATGGTAGTGGGCTCAATGGATGGAATAGCTAATTTAGCATAATCTTCAAAACAGATACCCATAAAAACTCCTGTTGATGTGCCTTGGAGCTGATCGGGAGCTATTCCAGCATTTTCTAATGCTTCCCAACTAACTTCTAAGAGGAATCTTTGTTGAGGATCCATACTTATAGCTTCTCTGGGAGAAATGCCAAAAAATTGCGGCTCAAATTGCTCAACATCGTCCAAAAATCCGCCATATTTACTATACATTTTTCCTGCTACATCAGGATCGGAATCATAATATTGTTCCACATCCCATCTTTGAGGAGGAATTTCTGTAATAGCATCAACTCCTTTTTTTAACAGTTGCCAAAATTCTTCGGGATTTTTAACTCCCCTCGGAAAACGACATCCCATACCAATAATGGCAATAGGTTCACTCTTTTGCCGTTCTACTTCTTCTAATTGAGTCCGTGCTTGTTTAAGAGCTTGGAGGATCCGTTTTGAGGAAGCTAGGGATTCATTTTGTTGCTCAACTTTCTTCATGTTAATTTCCTGCCAATAAGTTTTCCAGTGCCAATAATTCTTCAGTAATGGATGTCTCAATTTGAGTTTCCAGAGGTTGTTCCAACTCTAATGCAGTATTCTTTGCCACCTCCTGCTCAGAAGGTGAAGTTTTTAAATACTCCTCTTTTGTTTGCTTTTTACTAGCCAAGTATTGAGCCAAGGATTCTATAGTGGGAAAATTCCAGAGAATAGTTGCCTCCAAGGAAGTTTCTAGCCAATCTTCTAGGGCTTGTACTAACTCCACTGCCAAAACCGAATCCATGCCATAATCGGCAAAAGATGTTTGACAAGCAATAGCGGAAGCCTCAATCCCTGGTTGTTTGGCTAACCATTTTTCTATCCAACTTCCAATCTCATCAGAACTATACACGCCATGATTTTCTAAAGGCTGAGAATCTTTATGTTCTATAACAACATCAGTTGTATCCTGGTAGTGATTCAACTCTACATCTGAATTTTTCTTTGATTTTACTGTAGGTGTTTGACGCAGAAATTCATCCAGTTCATGGTCTTCCCCAGCCAGGTTTTGTTCTAGATCGCCAATTTTTCCTGCGTAATTCCTTATTCGAGCAGTAATATCCTCAGCTTCAGATCCCACCATTTCTCCTGGTGTTCCCATTAGCACGAGCTGTATTTTTTGTTCAAGCTGCAATTCAACCCAAGTTGCAGTATTCTGCAAAGGTTCAGAGCTTAACTGCTTCAAATTTCGTTTCACGGCTGCTAATAGAATAGCCCAAGTTGCTAGTTCACCTGTACGAACATAAGTCCATCCTAAAGCGGTATGATTTTTCGAAAATCGGCTCTTATTTGTCAAGCGAACGCTGATTTCTTCTGTAGCATTTTTCAGACGTTCGGTCACTTCTGGAACTCCCAATGTCTCAGATAAGAATTGGGAAAGTTCTTCTCCTTTCTGAATCACACGAGAACCCAAAAACATACTGAGCGTTTCAGTGGGACCTTCAAAAATGCGAAGCAGTCTAGCATCACGTAAAATTTGAGGAGCTATATTAGTCTCAATATAACCACGACCTCCCAGTAACTGAACCAAATGGTCTGCTGCTTGCCAGAAAAACTCAGGACCAAATATCTTACAAGCAGTATAAATTTCTTCGGGAACCGAAATTCCCCGATCTAGGAATTGAGCAATAGTAAATACCAAAGTTTCCAAAGCCGTAATTGCTGAGGTTAGATCCCTTAAACGAACTAAAGTAACTGGGTTATCAAGTAAGCGACCAGTAGAAACATTACGACGCTCACTATAACGAAGCATCAACTGAGCACAGCGTTTCATTCCTCCCAGACTGATTACAGCTAGTCCCAAGCGACCAGACATCATAGCATCTTGGGCAACTTCCAGACCATTTCCCATTTCTCCTAGTAAATACTCTGAACTAACTGGAACATCGTCAAAGTAGATACTATTCTGAACCATGCCCCGCATCCCCATTGTCATTGCTTCAGGACCTTGGCGAAAACCCTTTGTTCCCTGACGCACAACAAAACCACTAATCCCTATGGGTTGATGATTAGCATCCAACATTTGAACGAAAACATTAGTTAAACTAGCCCATGAACCTGTACCAATCCATATTTTTTGCCCTCTAAGTCGCCAAACCCCACTATTATCAGGATATGCAGTAGTTCCAATAGCTCTTGGGTTCGATCCTGCACCTGGTTCTGTAATAGCAAAAGCAGCTAACTCACGACCCTGAGCAATCAATGGTAAGAGTTCATCTCTGACAGAATCCTTGGCATACTTCATAATTGGACGAGTTCCCAGGATATGATGAACACCTACAAAAGCAGCTAGGGTTAAATCAATCGCTCCTAACTGTTCAAATACCCGAAAAGTATCATAATAATTTAAACTTATCCCACCATATTGTTTTGGTACTTGCAAACCTAAAAGCCCACGGTTTCCAAAATCGAGAACAATATGAGGTGGAATGCAACGTCTTTCATCAATTAAGCGCGAGTTAATGCGTTCTGAGGCATAGTCACGCAACCATTTAAGCAGTTCATCAGCACGGGATTGGCTGGCTGCATCTTGGGTCGTTAATGGCTTGTTTCCATTTTTTTGAGTTGCCATAAAGCTATTAGTTTTTTCAGTCAGATATTCATCTGGTTGCTGCTTAATATTTATTGGTTCCACTAACTCTTTTGCTGTCCACTCACCCACCAATTTTAGTTTTTTATCTAGCCAGTCCTGGCGACAAGCATGACGCTGAATTTTACCACTGGAAGTCTTAGGGATACTGGAAGTCTTAAGTAGTAATACTTCATAAACCTTCAACTCATGCTCCATCCAGATGCCGTGACGAACGGCAGAGACAACCTCATTAACGTTCAGCTTTCGTAGGTAAGTTCGTTCCACTTCACAAGCTACCACCAGACGCTCCTCTCCTTCGATTTCTGCAGAAAATGCAGCAAGACAATTACTTCGGAGAGCCCGATGACTGTTTTCAACAGTTAATTCAATGTCTTGGGGATAATAATTACGACCTCTAATGATAATTACGTCTTTTAGTCGCCCCGTAACAAACAATTCTCCATCTCTTAAAAAACCCAAATCTCCCGTACGTAAAAAAGGTCCTTCTCCTGTATCAGTAAGATAAGCTTGAAACGTTTCTTGTGTTGCTTCGGGATGATTCCAATACCCTAAAGTTACACTTGGACCGCTAACCCAAATCTCTCCCACTTGGTTATCACAACAAGCGATACAGGAAAAAGGTTCTACTATAATCACTTTGAGATCCAAACAAGTTTGACCGCTACTCACTAAAATGCTTAAATCTGGGTCTTCTTTAGCTTTTACAACTGCTCGATTTTTTTCCAGTGCTATCTTAGAGACATTGCCAAAAATAGGCAATGCTCCTTTTCGACTCCCTGTTACGGCCACAGTAGACTCAGCAAGTCCATAGCAGGGTGCAAATGATTCTGCTTGGAAACCACACTCAGAAAATTTCTTTTGAAACTGCTCTAGAGTTTCCCATCTGAGCGGTTCGGCTCCATTAAAAGCCACCTTCCAACTACTCAGGTTAAGCCTTTCAACCTCTGAGACTGAGACTTTTTGAACGCATAAATCGTAGGCAAAATTTGGTCCGCCACTAGTATGAGCTTGGTAGCGAGAAATAGCTTGAAGCCAGCGGATGGGACGTTGCAAGAAAGCTACAGGGGACATAATGATAGACTTGCTGCCAATAAACAGAGCTTGAATTGCATTTCCCAATCCCATGTCATGGTAAAGAGGTAGCCAGCTCACGTAAGTCGTTTCTTGAGAATGTTTGCTCAAGCTTTGGATCACTTGTTGATTGTGCAATAAATTTCCATGACTTACCATCACACCTTTTGGTGTTCCTGTCGAACCAGAAGTGTACTGCAGGAATGCTAATGTGTCGCCGTTCAATTTGGGCTCTTGCCACAAGGATGACTTTTCTATCGGAATAATATCTGTAGCTATATAATATAGACCAATTAATTCCCCGTTTTCGGCTAATCTTTCCTCTATATTCTTCGAAAGTGATTTAGTAGTCAGTACAACTTGAGCTTGGGCATCTTTCAAAATTGCCTCTAGCCGAGACATATTCTGATTCCGTCTTGGTGGATAAGCGGGAACCGCAACAACCCCTGCATATAAACAGCCAAAGAAAGCTTCAATAAAATCTAGACCCGATGGATACAACATCAAGGCTCTATCTCCAGGTTGACAAAAAGCTTGCAGGTAAGCTGCGATCACTCGTGCGCGTTGGTCTAACTGTTGATAAGTAAGATTAACTTCTTGAGTTTCGCCATCTTGCAGAAAAGTATAAGCAATCTGATGGGCTTGAGCCCGTGCTCTTTTTTTTAAAATATCAACTAAATTAAGAAAATTATTTGAACTAAAATCTAAACCCTTTTTATCTAAAGATAATGTCATTGATTTTATCTCTTAAGTAGCTTATTTTTTGCTATTAGCAATTAATACAATTTAGAGCTAATTCCGAAAGTAAATTAAAACTTTATCCGACAAAGATTGATTGTAGCAAGTTTACAAATCTATTTTCATAACAGCAAATTTTCTAAGTACTAGGAAAAATATCAATAGGTATATATAAAAAAACACCAATTGAGAAAGCCATATTTTTTAGCTTTTTTATACTTTTGTTTTATTCGTTTTAGGAGGTATCGCACATAAAAAAAATAATCAAGTATTTATTTAATATTTTTTTTATAATTAAAAATACCCACTTTAATCATATTACTTTTAAAATAATATGTCAAGTAAAATAAATAACAAATTCGAATAATATGAGAAATAATATGAGAAATAATATGAGGTTTTTCTATTGACAAAAAACAAAAAATGAGGATCAATTGATTCTTATTATCAAATAGCCGTTTCAATTACATTAAATAAATACCAAAATAAGTTTATATAACTTAATATAAAATGTATTTGACAAAACTTTTCTTTTAAGTAGTCGTACAAAATTAATTGGACATTCTTGTTGCGGTAGGTTATCGACTACGCCGAGGGTTTTCGGTGATGAAGAATGTCCAATTTATTTTGGACAGGTACTTATGAGAGTGTCTGATTGGATGGTTTTGAGGCTGATTGTACTGACTCATAGAGCCGCCGTTAATATTTATTAGCAATTTCGGTTGCCAATTCACTCATTTGTGAGGCTTTCTCTTCAGCGAGTCGAGCAATTTTTATAGAGCCTGGAGCCTCTAATGCCAAAAATGGTAATAAAGTTGGATGGAGCGAGCCTTCACTTTTCGTCAAATTTCACTCGCCACCACTACGCCATAGTTTTGTCGCTTTGAATGTTCACGACTTATTGAGAAATGCTATATTATTATAATTAAATAAAAAACATGAAGGACAATCAAAATAGTAATTTTATTGCCGAAAAAATTTTTTCTCTAATTCATCAATCCAACCTAGCTTATACAACATCTTGGGAAGATCCTAGGCTCGATCGTCTAGCTCTGAATTTAAAAGAAAATGATACAATTTTGACAATCACGTCCGGAGGTTGTAATCCACTTGATTATGCACTAGACCGTCCTAAACACATTTATTCAGTTGATATCAATCCTCATCAAAATGCTCTTTTAGAGTTAAAACTAGCAGCTATACGTCAACTCAATTTCGACTCGTTTTTTGAACTCTTCGGTCGAGGTCATTTACCAAATTTCCCCGAGCTCTATCAATCGAAGCTGCGTTGTTTGCTTTCTCCTTGGGCTCAGAAATATTGGGATAAGCAAGGAAAAAGATTTTTCAATAGCAGAATTTCTTTCTACTTTCGCGGTAGCTCTGGACGGGTCATCCGTTTTGTTAATTACTTTACTAAAAATATCATTAAAAACCGTACTCAAATCGAACAACTTTTTGCTGCCAATACAATTAACCAGCAAAAAGAAATTTACGACAAACACTTACGCCATACTTTAACTCCATTTTTGCGTCAATTATTTAGTAATAATTTAACATTGTGGCTGAACTGCGTACCCCCTCAACAACGCCAGCAGGTAGAGCTAGATTTTGGATGCAGCATTGGTGAGGTTTACGGTCAGTGGCTTGAAGAGATGTTGACTCAAGTTCCAATTAAAGATAACTACTTTTGGAGAGTTTGTCTGTTTGGTGAATATACACCTGCTTGTTGTCCAGAATACTTAAAGCGGGACAACTTTGAAGCTCTCAAAGGAGGTTTAGTCGAGCGCATATCAGTTCACACCAACACTGTTGAGAACTTTGTGAGAGAAAATGATGTAACTATCTCCCATTTTGTCTTGCTCGATCATATGGATTGGTTAAGCAATTATCGGTATCGAGACTTAGAGTCAGAATGGCAAGCAATTGTAGAGAAAATAAATAAACAAGCTCGCATAATTTTTCGTAGTATGTTGTCGGAAGTAGAATATCTCGATGACATTAATGTTCTTGTAAAAGGAGTCCGCCAACCTCTGAAAAATTTAATAACATACAACCAAAAACTGGCTCGAAAACTACATCAGCAAGATAGAACCCATATATACGGTAGCTTTTATATTGCAGATTTAACCATCGCCTGAGTAGCTAGAAAAGAATCGAATATAGTATGTCACTTGCAAATATTTTTGATAATCTAAAAGTAATTTACCATCTTGTTAAACCAAATAAAGGCAAGACTCATCAGGAAAGATTAGAAAATTTTTATAAAGAACAAGCACAATATTATGATGCTTTTCGGAAAACTCTACTAAAAGGAAGAGAAGATTTATTCGAGTCCCTAGTTACCGATGCGGAAGGTATTTGGATTGATATGGGGGGTGGTACTGGAGCTAACTTTGAATGCATAGCCAAACAGCTAAATAAGTTCCAGAAAATTTATATTGTCGATCTATCTACTTCCTTATTAGAAATAGCTCAACAACGGATCGCTAAAAATAAATGGAATAATGTCGAGACTATCGAAAGAGATGTTACTCAATTTGTTCCCTTAGAAGGGGCTGCGGATGTGGTCACATTTTCCTATTCTCTTTCTATGATGGAAAACTGGTTTGAGATAATCGATCGCGCATACCAACTACTCAAACCTGGAGGAGTAATTGGTGTAGTTGATTTCTATGTATCGCGCAAACACCCAGAACCAGATTTTGTTTCTCACTCTTGGTTAACTCGTAACTTTTGGACGATCTGGTTTGCTACAGATAACGTATTTCTGTCTCCAGATCGTTTAGCCTACCTTCACTATCGCTTCGATAAGGTAACTCGTATCGAGAAGATGGCAAAATTATCTTTTCCCCCTGGTTTTAAAGCACCCTATTATTTATTTATTGGTCGCAAAAACTGATTATAAACTATTAATTTAGAGGATATATTATGAAAGATGCCCAAGAATCCAGTTTAACTCTCCCCAAAAAAAACGAAGGGCAAAACTGGGAAGCACTTCTCAATGCTTTTCTCGATTGTCATCAAAATCCCTTGAACCAGTCATTACATCTAATCAGTACACCACTGGGCTTGTGGGCTGTTTTATCTCTCATATCTCTGGGATCGAACTACGCTACTATCGCCATTGGTTCGCTGTATGTCTTGTCCTTATGGGGTAAACTGCCAACTAAAATCTGGATTAAAACGGCAACCGCAATCGTCATACTGGTCTATTTAGCGATCGCCATACATCCTAGCCTTGCGATTGCCTTACTAGCTTTGCCCGTATCTTATGGACTGCAAGAATTAGCGCACTTAATTACAGGAGAGGTTACTTATCAAAGTACTTACATGGGTCAAGACAACTGGTTGTGGCAGTTTTTCGAGCATAATTACTATCTACTCCCCTTGGTACTCGCCCCATTTACGAGCATCAACTTCTCTTTACTTACTTGTTTTGTTGCTCGCGATACAGTTATGGACACTAAGCTGAAGCTGGATCGCGACTTGCAGAATTTGGAAACAATTCGAGATTGGGTTGAGAGCGAACAACCACCAACTACTCACAGTAGCCACTGGTGGCTACATCAAATACCCTTACCAATTAAGGATGCTTGCGATCGAATTGCCCACTCTAAAGCTATCAAACAGATGTTTGAGGTCATATACAACGAGAGTGTCTATACGGTTGAGGTTATTGATGAGATGAACGAGATTTACGTTACTGGCCCCAAACAAGAATTAAACTCTGATGCCGTTTTTTACCTTGCTCACGTCGATGCGCCTTTCCTTTCGGTTTACCCCTTTGCAGCCGTGTTTCGCTGCATGGTAGCTGTAAATCCCAACGAGCGGGTACAGACTCACTTTCCCATGAAAGGAGTTATCTTTGAAGACCCTCAACCCTACACCCTTACCACTGGTGACATCCTCGCTTTTGACTATCTTCGTGAGTTACATTATATTACTTCAACATCTAGTGAAAACGAAGAGCATCCCCCCCGTATCAACCTCAAACTTCATTACTTAGTCTACCCAACCTGGCTGCGTACCTACGGCAAGATTCTGGGTCAACTGGCTAATTGGTACAATATGCAGGGACGTAAAGCTTTCCTGATGACTCTTACCCCCGATACACTCTCTGCTAAGATTTCGGCAGCTTCACTTCTAGCTTGGACAAAGATAGTAGAGTTTACCCACCGCTTTATTGGTGCAACGAATCTCGTCTATACTTTATTACTGGCTGCGATCGCTTTTTTATGGCAAAATGCCACAATTTTCCTGGCTGGCACCAGTTTTATACATTATCTAATCTATATAGGAACTTTCTATTACCGAAAAAAAGTTTCTTACGGCACTTTTCTGCGTAATGCGGTCTTCTTCAAAAGCCTCGCTATGGGTCAGCTACTGTTTTGGTATATCTACTACTTTCAATTCGATCCCATTTCTCTTAGCCTCGTCGTAGTCGGCTACGGTCTGTCTTTTTTAGCTTACTTCAGGCTCGGTTCTCTGCGCACCTATTTTGGTGTCGAGCTAGGCAAAGTTGCTCCCCAGCAAATCGATACTTTTCCCTATGGGACGATTCCACATCCGATGATTGTTGGCAACATTATCGGTCTAATAGGTTTGGAAATGCTCGAACCGCTTCGCGTTGCATTACCGTGGCTTGTTCCTTTACATATTGCATTTTATCTGGTGCATTTAGTGCAAGAGATCTTAGATCTTCATGAAAACACAATAGCTTCTGTGATTCAAAAGAACTAGATGCCCACGTTTATTATCGTCTGGTTAGGACAAGTTGTATCTTTAATTGGCTCCGGACTTACAGGCTTTGTATTAGGGGTTTGGATCTATCAAACTACTGGCTCGGCGACACAGTTTTCCCTGATTTATTTATTTACCGAACTACCCGCTATTTTAGTCGCTCCTGTGGCTGGAGTGATCGCAGATCGCTGGGATAGACGCTGGTTGATGATCCTCAGCGATACAGGTTCGGGACTTAGCACTTTGGCGATCGTTTTAATACTATGGCTGGGTAATTTACAAATCTGGCATATTTATCTAGCAATTGCACTAAGCTCGATTTGTCAGGGATTTCAGTGGCCCGCTTACTATGCTACTCCCACATTACTGGTTGCTAAAAAACATTTTGGTCGCGCTAACGGAATGATTCAGTTAGGTAAAGCAGCAGGACAACTGTTCTCTCCTTTAGTGGCCGGGATTTTAATAAGTAAAATTCAAGTGCCTGGGGTGATTTTAATTGACTTTGCTACTTTCGGTTTAGCTGTGTTGACTCTGCTGGTGATCCGATTTCCCAAACACCACAAGAGTAGCGAGGAAGAGACTAATCCCCCTATTTGGCAAGAAATTAGTTTTGCTTGGAACTACCTTTTAGAGCGTCCTGGTTTACTCATGATACTGACGTTTTTTGTTGTCACTAACTTCACTATTGGTTTAGTTCAGGTTTTGATTACCCCAATGGTGTTAGGTTTTACCAATGCCAAAATCCTCGGTCGAATATTATCCCTTGGTGGTAGTGGCTGGTTATTTGGTGCGATTCTTATGAGTGTTTGGGGAGGACCCAAAAAAAGAATTTATGGAGTCTTTGGTTTCGAGCTACTTCTGGGACTCTCGATTTTAGTAGCAGGACTCAAACCATCATCACTCTTAATTACTATTGCTACTTTTACTTCCTTTTTTAGCATTCCCATAATTATCGGCTGCGCCAATGCTATCAGACAAGTTAAAGTGGCTCCAGAAATGCAAGGTCGCGTATTTGCCATGTGGGGGGCGATAGCTTGGTCTTCATTTCCTCTTGCTTATCTTGTTGCTGGTCCTTTATCTGATTACTTTTTCCAACCTCTACTTATGCAAGGAGGTCTACTGACTAACAACATAGGAAGGTTGATTGGAGTTGGAGCAGGAAGAGGGATTGGTTTACTGTTTATTTTAGTAGGAATATTTATTATTCTAGCTACTATTGTTGCTTATCAATATCCCCGCATTCGCTTAGTAGAAGATGAATTACCCGATGCCTAAATTAATGTACTTTCTGCCATAAAATGACCAAAAAATTTTAGCTTATGTACCCTCGCCAGTTGTTGATTTGCTTGACTGTCCACCATCTTTAGGAATTCTCAGCTATATCAGCTTAGTTGCGGCTACTCATGTTCTCATTCCTATTCAAACTCAATATAAAGCCCTCAAAGGAACTGAACTCTTACTCAAAACTATTGCTCGTGTTAAAGAACGTGCTAATCGCCGTTTAAAGATTGGAGGTATAATCCCCACTTTACATGATAGTCGTACTATTCAAGCCGAAATGAGTAAGAGGCGTTTAGCGGTATTTTCCACAGCCAAAGAGATCTCGTATTGAGTACAGCCGCGATAGGCTCGCAATAGCTTTCTCCAATCCATCTCAGAAAAAGCATAATTCAGTTCAAATTTCTCTAAATAAAGCTTGAAACTGGACTTTAGACTAAATCGCGATCGCGTAGCGCACGCAAAGCGTGACCGTGAGTTGACTAATGCGCTCAGCTTTCGCACGCAAAGCGTGATTGCGAACCTCACTTCTTTTTTATAAACTAAACCGTTCAGTTGTACCGGAGGGGGCGATGCCGATACGCAAGCGCATCGGCATCGGGCCAACTGCTTTTGACTGCGCCCATCGCGAGCTGACTGATGCGATCGCGAGTTGACCAATGCGATCGCGAGTTGACCAATGCGATCGCGAGTTGACCAATGCGATCGCGAGTTGACCAATGCGATCGCGAGTTGACCAATGCGATCGCGAGTTGACCAATGCGATCGGGACTTGAACAATGCGATCGGGACTTGAACAATGCGATCGGGATCAAAGGACGAGATAATAAATAAGATAAAATTGATTACTTATTAACAATCTTGACTAAATCTTTTCAAAAACTCCAACAATTTAGAAATAAAGTCTATCAACTATTAGGGCCAGCTCTGGGACTTTTTTATTTTTAATAAGGAAGTCCTCATTAGTACTCAAGTTAAAAACGAAGCAGATAAGTTGTTGGAAAAGGACTTCCTTATTAAAAATAATTTTTTCTAAAGACGGGACCTTTGAGTTAATGGATGCTGTATTATTAACCCGAAAGGTATATTCTTTTGCTGAATTATCACTATCTCCAGTATTCAGAAGAAAATGGTGTAGCTTGTATGAAGCACTTGATGATTGTCGTCCGAATCGCAGAAAATTAACCCAACTTTATTTTCAAGAAATACCTAAAAATAAACCAGGTGTAAATTTCTCGTTGATGCGATCGTGACGGCAGAAGGGCGATCGTGACGATAGAAGAGCGATCGTGACGGCAGAAAGGCGATCGTGACGGCAGAAGAGCGATTCCCCTTGGTAGAAAAGCGATCGTGACGGCAGAAAAGCGATCGAGGCGGTAGAAAAGCGATCGTGACGGCAGAAAAGCGATCGAGGCGGTAGAAAAGCGATCGAGGCGGTAGAAAAGCGATCGTGACGGGAGAAAGGCGATCGAGGCGGGAGAAAGGCGATCGCTCCCGCGACGGTTACATAATGCGGTAATTTATAATAGCTTTGAAAACAAGTTCGCTCAAAGTAAGTTGAATAAAACAGATGGCTAAAATAGAAATTAAGATAAAAGGCTCTACCGAACCTAGCTTGCAAGTTACGCCACGATCGCCAGTATCAATCCATTGATATAGAAGAGTTACAGGGTGGCGGGAGCGCAAGCGCTGCTGCAAGCAGTTCGCCTCATATAGATGTTAAATACAATAGAAAAATAACAAAACCTTTACTGGACAAGAGTTATAGAGGCTAGTTTCTAACAGTTTGACAAGCTAGGTTCGGTAGAGCCGAAAAAATTAGATGAACTTATTAATTATTTTCTCAAACATAAAAGCTCAATTATCAATTATGAACTTCGCAAAAAAGCTAAGAAAACTATTGGTAGTGGTCGAATGGAGAAAGGTGTAGATTTGACTATTGGGAAGCGTCAAAAACATAAAGGTATGAGTTGGCGCTCTTTAGGTAGTCGAGCTTTAGCCATTCTTAAAGTAATTGAATTTAATGGGTCAACAAAAAGTTCATTTTTTATTAGGGAACCCTTCTATGACCGATAACTTAATTGCGAAGAGACATAACTATAGGAAAAAGGGTTCCCTAATAAAAAATAAAAACATCTCTCGTCAGTGGCATCAAACTTGGTTTCAACAAACTGTTTAACTATTAATTTCTAATTGACAATTTTCAATTAAATATTATTTTAATTATTAGCACAAAGGGCTAATAAACAGTTTGTCCTGCCCGTCTCGATCGCTTTTCTACCGTCCCGATCACTTTTCTACCGCCTCGATCGCTTTTCTACCGCCTCGATCACTTTTCTACCGCCTCGATCGCTTTTCTAACGTCCCGATCGCTTTTCTACCGTCACGATCGCTCTTCTATCGTCACGATCGCCCTTCTGCCGTCACGATCGCATCAACGAGAAATTTACACCTGGAACCTTTTTGAAAATAGCAATTCTGAGGTAATAGGATTATTAAATCTAGCCGATTGGTTGGGAGATGCTGCCAGTAAATTTCCTAGTAGTTGTGGCACTATAATTAGATGGCTTGATGAAATTATTTGTTACTTTAAAAATCGAACTACTCAGGGCATAGTCGAGGGAATTAATAATAAATTGAAATTAATAAAACGTAAAGGGTTTGGGTTTAGAAACTTTGACCATTTTCGCGATCGAAGTTTATTGTCTTTCCACTTTAAGAGTTGATTTGGCATAGCCAAATGCGATGAGCCAAATTTTGTTTTATTTTGACTGCGGTCTGGCTTCGCCAGCGCTACGCGACCGCTATCATTTTTGGCACAGAAAACTACATTTTAAAACTCACCAATTGATATACAAATTCTTTAATTTGTCAATTAAATTAAGATGCGTTTACCCTGGCTTTTTTTTATAAAAGTTTTATGATATTCTGGTTCTAGGTAGTAATTCCTATGTAGTCAAAAATTTCGGCTTTACTGAACCTAGATTTTTGAAAGGTTATTATGGACAATAATGCGACTGCTAAAAACAATATAGACGATGTTACTGAAATATTTTCACTACATGGGAATTACTACCCCTATAATGCTCCTGAAATCAACCTATCTAAAACCTCAACTAATTCAGAGTTTTGGAGGGTTTTGAAGCCATTTTCCCAAATTGACGAGGCGCATTTTCTCTCCTACAAATGGCAGGTAAAGGAGACAGTTTCTGGACTACAAGGGATTAAAAATTTTCTTCAATCTGTTGCTAGTGATGATTTCATTAAACAACTATTATTAGGTGTTCAACAGGCTCCAATGACGATAAGGTTGACACCTTATATTCTATCAAGAATAGATTGGTCAGACCCTGTTGGCGATCCTATTCGTCGGCAGTTTATTCCCTTAGCTGCCGAGTATGTTCGCGATCATCCGATGCTAAATCTTGATTCTCTAGCGGAGCAGAACGATTCACCAGTTCCTGGACTAGTTCATCGGTATCCAGACAAAGCACTTTTCCTGGCTCAGTCAACTTGTCCTGTTTACTGTCGTTTCTGTACGAGAAGTTATCTGATTGGTCAAGATACCGACACCGTAACAAAAGTCAAGTATCAAAACTCGACAAAACATTGGCGACATATCTTTGATTACCTCGAGACCCAATCGCAAATTGAGGATATTGTGGTCAGTGGAGGCGACTGTTATCATCTTTCTCCACAGATGCTTGAATTTATTGGCGAGTCTCTACTTCCAATTCCCCATATTCGCCGTATTAGATTTGCCACTAAGGGATTAGCTGTCGAGCCGACCAAAATTCTGACGGATCATGCCTGGACAGATACACTCACTCGTATCGTTGACAGGGGGAGAAAAATAACAAAACATGTAGCCCTGCATACTCATTTTAATCATCCCAATGAGATCAGTTGGATTACTCAAAAGGCAGCCAATCGATTGTTTGAACGAGGGGTTACTGTGCGCAATCAAAGTGTGCTGATTCGTGGGGTAAATAACAATTCTGAAACTATGGTTTCTCTGGTTAAAAAACTAGCGGGAATGAACATACAGCCTTACTACGTATATCAACACGATCTGGTCAAAGGAGTTGAGAACTTGCGAACAGATCTATATACAAATATTTGGCTAGAGAAATGGGTACGTGGTATTACGGCTGGATTCTATACCCCCACCTTTGTGACTGACTGTCCAGGAGGAGGGGGAAAACGTGTTTCCTCTTCCTATGAATATTACAATCGCCAAACTGGAGTAAGCGTTTATATAGCCCCTTCTATTAAGCAAAATCGTGCTTTTTTATACTTCGATCCACTTCCCTATCTCAAAGAAGAAGTGCAAAAAGCATGGTTTAACCCGAAAGAAGCACAACAGTTCTGTGCAGAAGCATTGTCCCAAGTGAGCGGTCTGGCAACGGCTTGGAAAGATCACTATCTAGAGGCATTAGATTAGACCAAAACAGTTAGAGGAGTACTAATGAGATCAGGGTATTTTTGGTCATTTGCCGCAGCACTCAGCTTTGCTGGATATCTCGTGGTGGGGAAGATGTCAGAGAACGACCTTGAACCAATTGTACTCGTTTTTTATCTCAGCTTATTAGCTTTCCTGATGGGTTTGCCCTTGGTGTGGATTAACAAAGTAACTATCCATAGTCGTTTGTTCAAAAGAGAAATTTCAAATGCTGGACTTTGGCTACATGTTATCTGCATCTTTTTGGCTATGTGGACTCTATGGCAAGGTGTAAGCTTCTTAAATCCTGCCACCGCCGTCATGATTGGTAGGACAGAGACTCTTTGGACGGTGTTGCTTGCTTGTTTGGTGTATAAGGAAAAGTTTTTACCTGTCTACCTCCTTGCCTTTGCGCTCACGTTACTCGGTCTCATCGTTATGAATGGGAATCTGGGTGATTTATCGGCAATATCTACAGCTTCTGGCAGTGGCATAGCCTATATCTTGTTGAGTTCTTTGTTTTTTGCGGTGGCAGAGATTTTTGCCAAAAAAGTCAGTAATGATATTCCACCCATTCGTTTTACTGTATATCGCAACGGCATCATTACCATTATGGCGGGCGTAGTCTCAATGTTACTAGGACAAATACACTGGTTAGAGACTAGTCAGTGGCTGAATGTAACTTTAGCAGCATTGTTGGGGCCCTGCCTAGCACGTCTCTTTTATTTGCAGGCCTTGCAACGGCTAGAGCTAGTTAAGGCTACCCTGATTGGTGAGTTCGAGCCTGTACTCACAGCAATGGTATCTTTTTTCGTGCTCAGAGAAATTCCGAGGTTTGAAGAGTGGACTGGTGGTGGGTTGATAATAGCAGCTTGCTTACTTTTGATTCTCAATGTGCGTCTCGAAGAGTGGCTTAAGTTGAGTCGTCTCAAGAGGATAGAAGTAGATAAAAGGATAGAAGTAGATAAAAGGTTCGATTAATTAATTCATTAAAGAGTTACAAGAAGACAAATCATCAGACCCACCAAAACCTACTGATTATAGTTCCTGAGCGATCGCCAATCTAAAAATCAATCTCTCAAATCAATATATAGTAATGCTTTTAGGTTGTTTGGCACTAGATGACAGCTTCTCTAGCATTACGCCAATTGGCAGGTCATGCTTCTCCAGCCACCACTGCTAAATACGACCGTCGTGGTAATTGACAAAGCAGTAGTTTTCGTGATTTTTTGTCTGCAAATCTTGTGATATGCTACCTTAAAGTTTGGAGGTAGTTATGTGGCCATCTCTCAATGGTTCGATCCCGCTTCTGTGTGTCGATAACATTTACGACTATTACAAAGACTTTTTAAGTCGTTATGAAAATCCGCAGGAAGGCAATGATTTCTATCAGAACTTGTGTACGAGGTTGATGTTTTATGGGGGATTGCCCAAGCTCGTAGTGTGCCAAAAAGCAGTTGTTCTCTATGACTACCTGCGAGAGCACTTAGGACTAGAAGGTTATACCTTTGTAATCCCCGACGAAATAGCTGGTGAGTCCACGGTGGAAAAAATCATTCAGTGTCCTGCTGCTCTCGAAAGAATTCTGACCTTTTCAGGAGTACAAAAACAACTTCAAATTATCAGTTTTGCCTGCACTTCAGATATGTGGGATTTAGCCCAATACTTGGAAGAGAAATTTGATATCACTATTGTTTTGCCTGAGCTCCCTTCAAAGGAAAACCTCTGGATTCCCGATTATCTAAAGACAAAGCGGGGTTTTCGGTCTATAGCATCTACTACTTTTAGTCCTGAAGAGAAAGCTTTACCAGAGGGGTTCATTTGTCAAGATGAACAGGAAATGATTAGCGTCATCAAATGGTTTTTAGCTCAAAATAGACATTGCATCGTTAAGCCCGAGCGAGGAATAGAAGGACGAGGGATTCTTATCTTTGATGCCAATTATCCTTACAAAGAGGATGAAATAAGAGCCATCTTTGAGGAGCAAAAATATCTCTTTGCTGAAGAGCCGATTATTGTTGAACAAAGGATTCATCATGGTTCGAATAAGATATTAAGTCCCTCAGTCGAATATTATATCCCACCAAAGGGTCAGGGAGAGCCCGTGTTTACTTACCTGGTCAACCAAGTTTTTCACGAAGATGTTCGTTTTGTGGGAAATATAATCTCAAAAATTCAATATAGCGCACCTTGGTGTCCTTCCCTCCTGGAAAAAGGAGAGCGGCTAGCTAAGAAAGTCCAAGAGTTAGGATATGTAGGCTATATGGATATCGATTGTATAGTCGATGAAAACCACAACGTCTATTTTGTAGAAATAAACCCTCGTCGAACAGGCGGAACTCATATACATGAAATCGCTGTTCAGCTTTTTGGGGAGAATTACATTGAGGAAGTAACACTGATTAGCAATGCTAATTTGAAAGTCCGAGGAATACAATCTTTCGAGGAACTTTATGCTGCAAGTATCGATCTTCTCTATGCTCCTCATCAGAAAAAACAAGGAATTATTATCACAGAAGCGAATTTACTTTCCTCCTATGGGAAGATATCTGTCTTATCGATGGGAAAAGATGAGCAGGAAGCAACTGACTATCTGGTACAGTTCCAAGACAGAATTAGTCAAAAATATGCTTTAAAATCCCATAAATAGTAGTTGGTGTCTATGGTAGTGCATCAGACTTATGTGGGTTTGCTAGAATAGGGCGATCGTAAATATCATCAAAAACTATGCAATGCCCTCTCTGCGGTAATTTCAAGACTCACAAACATGGTCAAACTTGCTGGACTTTAGGAAGGCGCTCGCCAAAACGAGCTAAAATGCTTGTCTAGTCTTGCTTGTACTTGAATTTAATCGGGGTTGTTAGCCCCAAACAAATCCGCGCTCGGCTTTATGGTCAACAAAGACTTCCTTATTGTTTTGTAACCAGCAACAAAAACGATAAGAAAC
The DNA here is from genome assembly GCA_030065755.1 of Prochloraceae cyanobacterium. Taxonomy (GTDB): domain Bacteria; phylum Cyanobacteriota; class Cyanobacteriia; order Cyanobacteriales; family JASJDA01; genus JASJDA01. The sequence continues at coordinate 38,839 of JASJDA010000049.1, forward strand.
ACCGGTTAAAAATGCTTCTAACGTTTCACGAAAAGTTGTTAAAGGTTTATTAGCTAAAATTCCATTTCAGGTTCATCCCCATCAACTGCGTCATGCTTGTGGTTACTATTTAGCAGCCAAGGGACATGATATTAGAGCCATTCAGGATTATTTAGGGCATAAAAACATTCACCACACAATTTGCTATACTCAAATGTCACCTCAAAGGTTTGAAAACTTCTGGACAGATTAAATAATGGGACGAGCGCAAAATACCACGCACTTCCAGATTTTCTAAACTAAACTGTACAGTATGAAAATGACCTTTGGGAAATTGGTGGTTAAGTACTCGTTCACTTGAATAAAAGATCCCGTGAAAAGTCAGTTATCCCAAGCAGTACGGATGAGTCGAGAAAATTACGACCCCCATTTGGGTACTCCTCTTTACGACCAAACTCTCGTACTACTAGGAACTGTCCTAGCCAAAGCCCAGGATTTTGCTGATAACGGGGTGACCGTAAGAACCGTTACTTTAATTATTACTGATGGTGCAGATGCTGGTTCTCTCCGCGCCGACGCGGAGACCGTCGCTTCTGTAGTCCAAGATCTGTTGCGCTCAGAAAATCATATCATCGCCGCTATGGGAATCGACGACGGCGGTTGCACTGATTTCCGTCAAGTTTTTCAGCAAATGGGTATTAGGGATGAGTGGATTCTCACTCCTGTTAACAGCGATAGTGAGATTCGTAAAGCTTTTCAAGTCTTTTCTCAATCTGCCCTTAGAGTAAGTCAAAGCCGTACCAATTTTAACCAAACATTCGGAGGTGGCTTCAGCAATCCTTAAAAAAATTATCTTAAAAATAAGACACGGGGGAGAGAACTGCGTCCTCTCCCTGCTCATAATAATGCCGAAATTGCTAATAGTTAGAATTTTTTTCACGTGCGTTGGAATCACTACTCGGCTTTCAAGATCTTGGAAATTGGGGTAAAGCTAAGGAAGCTACCATAAGTGCCAAATGGCTAAAACTCTATCATACAGGGAACTTGAGCATCGCTTGTTCGTAAATCTCTTGAGCTTCCCCAATACTCAATCGCGAATATACCTCCAAGGATTGTCGTGAAGAATGACCAGAATAAGGTTGAATTAGAGCATCATCAATGCCCTGTTTCTTTAACCAAGTTAGGAGAAAATGACGTAATTGATGGGGTGAAATTGGTTTAGATAGTCTCGCAGCTTCGGCATATTTAGCTAATATCTTATGAATTCCTCTGGTACTGTATTTTCGTTTCCAAGAAGATTCAAACAAATAAGTCGCCTTTTTTTGAGACATTTGCTCAACGTGCATCGCCAAAACTTCTTTAAATGAAACTGGGAAGGGAACAATTCTGTCCTTTCCTCCTTTGCCGTCGTTAATGCGAATTTGACAACGCTGAAAATCGACATCCTCAATTTTGATATTGACTAACTCGCTGACTCGCACTCCTGTATAAAGTAGAGTCTTAATTATTACCATGTCCTGAACGTTTCTGGCTTGCCAAACTGCGTCATAGTAACGCTTGATTTCTTCTTCGGTAGGGATATTGGGTAACTTTTTTTGGGCTTTGGGGATTTCTACTTCTAATTCAGTCCGAAGGTGACGGAAAACACTTTTCAAATAGTTATAATCTGGTCGTTCCCCACGAAGATGTTTTGCTAACTGTTTGGCTTTCTTTTGGGCTGGAGTTCTCTGCATATTCATTTAAGCCACCTGCTGCTCGATTTTCAATCTTTTGTTCATGTCCAAAGGGAAAATTCCGTAGGGATTAACATGACCGTAGATTAGTGGATTCAGAGCGCGTTTATCTTCTGTGGTCATCTGTGACGACCAATGAGATTCAGAAAGAACCGATTGCAGCATCAGAGTATTGACATAGACTAAACAAACTTGCAGCAGATGAAGAGAAAGCATGGATAAAACCTGCTCTGAACGCTGATTGCTGGAAAATTCACTACTTCTACCGTAGAAAATAAAGCTATTGGCACTATTCCAGTTTTCAACTACATTCAAACCTTCATGAATCTCGCGTCGTAAAGCTTCAGAATGGAGATATTGGCAGAGAAAAATAGTTTTCAAGACTTTCCCTAACTCTCCCAAAGCTTGATAGGTAGGATGTTGAACATTAGCACGAGTAAATCTTCTCAAAATAGCTTCTGGCTCTGCCGTTCCCAATCTCAATGCTGTTGTATATTTAATTATCTGGTCGTATTGTTGGCGAATTAAATCCCAATTAATAGTGCGACTGAGAACAGGTTGCAGGTTGTGGTAGGCATCGTTGCTCCCTGCTAGTGGTCGATACAACTTTTGTCTTTTAATAGCTTTTAAGCGGGGCATTAATTGAAACCCCAACAGATGACAGAATGCAAAAGCCACTTCACTTTGTCCGTGACTATCCACAAAATTCTTTTTCACGCTCATTTCTGTATCGTGGCGCAGTACCCCGAGAGAAATATTGGACAAAGTAGGACAGTCTTTACCAGCTATAGGTTTGAAACTAAGAGTTTTTTCGTGAGGGGGGACAAAATTACCCTCTTTTCAATACATAAGTACTAAAATACAAGTAAAAAAGAGGGTAAT
>JASJDA010000311.1 GCA_030065755.1 Prochloraceae cyanobacterium
GATCGACTCTGGGATATTATCTGGAGAGCATTTTACCTTGATATCATTGACTAAATTCTCCATAATTCCACCGAGCTTGATTCCAGCCGCTTGTCCTACTGCAGTAATAGGTACTGATACTTCAAGACTTTTTTGTGCGGAGACGGAGAAAAAGCTCAGGTGATAGAGCATTGTTTTCCAAGGATGGGTTTGTACCTCTCTAATTAGGGCTTTACCGCTCCAAGGAAGATCGGGAATTTGTAAATCGATGAGAGTATTGTTAACAGAAGCTTTTTTAAGTAAATTTTGAGCTTCTTTCTCTTTTAGAATTATAGAAACAGATTCAGCGCCTTCGTGTCCGTACAGGGTAGCAGGAATTAAACCCTGACGACGAAGGGCTCTTGGTTTGCTTCCTTCAGGTCTTTTTTGGCATTCTAGTGTAATTTCCATGGTTTTTAATCGATAATGTGTATGTGGTAATTTTTAAAGGTTCGATCGCACCGAATCTCCATTAGCGTGGAGCAATCCTCTTTTTGGCCCGTGAATTGGATCTTCTACTATAATCGTTTGTTCCCTGCCCGCGCCAACAGAGACGATCGCGATGGGAACTTCCATCAATTCAGCGAGAAACTTGAGATAATTTAAAGCTGCTTGCGGCAAGTCGTCTAGAGAGCGACAATTAGCAGTAGATTGCTTCCAACCTGGTAGGGTTTCGTAAATGGGCTGACAGCGAGCAAATTGGCTGGCATTGGTGGGGAAATGGTGGCAAGTGGCTCCATCTAGTTCGTAGGCGATACAGACTTTTATTTCGTCTAATTCGTCGAGTACGTCTAATTTAGTAATCGCCAGACAGTCTAAACCATTGATCCGTACTGCATAGCGACCGATCGCCGCGTCAAACCAACCACAGCGACGACGACGACCTGTAGTCGTTCCGAATTCAGCCCCGCGATCGCCTAAATGTTCCCCTATCTCTCCGTGAAGTTCTGTGGGAAATGGCCCTTCTCCTACACGGGTAGTATAAGCCTTAGCTATCCCAATCACTCTATCTATAATTGTCGGACCTACTCCAGCTCCTACGCAAGCTCCTCCCGCGATCGGATTGCTGGAAGTAACGTAGGGATATGTTCCGTGATCCAGGTCTAATAATGTCCCTTGCGCTCCTTCAAAAAGAATATTTTTCTTCTCCTTGACCGCGCTATCGATTTTGAGAGAACTATCAATTACATAGGGACGCAAACGATCTGCATATTTTAGATATTCCTTTATGACCTCCTGTGGATTTAAGGGCGATAAATTGTATAATTTCTCTAAGATGACGTTTTTATAATTTATCGACCATTCTATTTTTTGGCGCAAGTCATCGGCATACATCAAGTCTACCACTCGAATTCCAGTGCGTTCTGACTTGTCCGCATATGTTGGGCCAATTCCTCTGCCAGTAGTGCCGAGTTTATATTTGCCTCTGCGCTCTTCTGCTGCTCGATCGATTAAACGATGATAGGGCATAGTAACGTGAGCAGTTTGAGAAATAAATAAATTATTGCTCTTTACACCTACTGCTTCTAAGCGTTCTATTTCCTCAATTAAAACCTGCGGATCGATAACAGTGCCAGAACCGATAACGCACTCGGTATCGGGGTAGAGAATTCCCGAAGGAATTAAGTGCAGCTTAAAGGTTTGTCCTTTTACCACTAAGGTATGTCCCGCGTTAACTCCCCCTTGGGAGCGAACTACGACATCTGCTGACTTACTTAATAAATCGGTTATTTTACCTTTTCCTTCGTCACCCCACTGGGCTCCAATAACTACAACGTTAGCCAAGAGTATATTAAGAGCTATAAAGTTTACACAAACGACTATTATCTACATTTGTAGCTAATCCTGTCAAGATTTATTATTCATTTTTAGTAATGAGAGAAAAAATAATTTTTTTTTACCAGCCGATCTGGCTGGAGGGAATAGGGAACAGGGAACGGGGAACAGTGACAATTAAAGAGTCGAAATCCCCAAATGACTTTCCTATTCCTTATTCCCTATTCCCTGTTCCCTTTTATCTCAACTAGACAAGACCGATCGAGGAGATTTTTATGGCTTTACACGCCGATTTACACCGTCATTTAGGGGGTTCGGTAGTTCCCCGTATTCTCTGGCGCTATTTCCAACGCCACCAGGAGGACATGGCACAGCGATTCCCTAAGTATCGAGAGTTTGAAGATTTTTATACTCGACCTCGCAATAGTCTCGACGAATATTTAGAACTACACACTTTAGTAGAAAGGGTTCAGACAGTTGAAACTTTACCGTATTTTATCTATCGACTAATTCGGGGAGCCTATATTTTCGAGAATTTGGCTTATTTAGAGTTGCGCTACACTCCCTATCTCCGCACTTCTGAAAAATTAAGCCAGTCGGAAAGAATTGAGCAGATGGGGCAAATTGTTGAGATAGTTGGTAAGGCATCTACCCAAAACCAATATCCCATTGTCACCAGTCAAATTCTTTGTATGCACTCGCGGTTGCCTTATGAAGTAAATAAAGCAATTGTAGATTTGGCTGCCGATCGTCGTGAATATGTTTGTGCTATAGATTTAGCTGGGGGAGACTCTCACTACAGGGAGCGAATGGAAGAATTAATTGGTTTATATAAATATGCCCGATCGCGCTCCCTAAAAACTACGGGTCACGTCTTTGAAACAACTGACGGTATTTACCCCGAGTTGCTACCTTATCTCATGCGCGTCGGTCACGGGATCCAAATTCCTCTCAAATATCCAGAATTATTAAAAGAGGTAGCAGCTAATAAACAATGTTTAGAAGTTTGCCCCACAACTTACCTCAAAACTGGTACTTTAGAAGATATATATCAATTAAAAGTAGTCTTCGATCGCTGTTTTGAAGCAGGAGTAGATATCGCCATCTGTACTGATAATGCTGGGTTGCATAACGTCCGCTTGCCTTTTGAGTACGAAAATTTACTTACTTGCGACGCGATCGATTTCAATCAGTTACAAGCTTGTCAAGAAGCTGCTTTTCGCCACGCTTTTGCTTGGCCTCACGGTAAACGTCCTGCTTCAATATTGACAGGTCTCTTGCAAAATCCCCCGTCAGAGCCACTGCCTGTGGAAAGCGTTCGATAGATGAATAGAAATATAGCGATCGCCTATCGAGTTATTAAGGAGGCGATCGCTGTTATTATTATTTTATTAATATCTATTGACAGCCAATAAATTTATTTCTTAAACATATCGCCAAAAGCTTTGGTGACGTTATTTACTACTTTATTAATACTCAACTTTGTATTTTGCGTACTTAGTTCTTCTACAGGAGCATATTGCTGTCGGTAATGGCTGCTAAGTACTTGATAGGCTTGAGTGATTTCTCGAAAACGAGATTCGGCCCTCTTGTTTCTAGGATTCAGATCTGGGTGATATTTACGAGCTAGTTTTCGATATGAAGCTTTTATCTCTTCTAAGGGTGCTCCTTTCTTTATCTTGAGAGTTTTATAACTTTTATCAAGATCGATTTGGGTAAATGACATAGCCTTAAATATTAGCTCTGTTACAAGTATTTAATCTTAGCATAAACAAAAATTTTTATTTTTTCAAAACAACCACCTTAAAAACAAATATTTAGGGGAGAGGGATAAGGCTTGAAGTTATAGCTAAAATCAGCGTACTATAAATTTTTCTGGGGGATTATAACAACATACCGTCTTAGTCTTATTTTATGAATTATGAGTGGCAATAAGTAAACTCTACTAGTAGTATAATAATACATTATGTTTTCACCTGTCACAAAGCGATCGTCAATCGATCTGTGGAATGATTTGTCCGTAGTTAAAGCCCCCGATCGTCAGCAGTTGGATAAAATCCCAACTAACTTGCGGCTCCTACTAATAGCATTGGAGTCTTTAGGAGAAATTAACTTTGAGGCAATATTAGAAGCAGGAAAAAAATTGAATTTGGATTCAAAAAGAGTAGAGGGAGTAGCAATTTGGCACAAACCTGAGTCTCTTGCAAAACGAGCGAGTGGGGGAGAAACGATCGAACTGGATTTAGAGGAAGCGCGATCGCTGGTTCTGATTATCTGCTATCTTGCTAAAAAGCGTCAAGAATTAATCCGTCGAGCTTGTTCCTCAATCGAACTTACGAGGAAAGAAAATCCCTCATCTCATCACAGCGTCCTATTAGGAGATTATTTAGCTCGCTTTGAGGATATATATCGAGAACACAAATTACCAGCAAATTCTTTATCTGAAAATTACACGAGGGAGTTAGCATTTAAACTAATAATTGATTTAATGTTTTATAGCACTCCTAACGGTCATCGTCGTTTGTGGAAAACTTTATTGAGTCTCTCTGTGGGATGAGAGCTGATGCGATAAGGAAGAAGTCAGCAGCACCCCGCACTAAAGTGAGAGGGCTTCATGCCTCAAAACTTTAATTAGCTGACCAGCTTAAGTCTTAACTGACTATGTGAGAAAGTTTTATCCTATGTCACAGTCTATATTATGTTAGTCCAACGCTATACGCCTCCGACTTGCACTTTAGAGATCGGAGCCAAAAGCTCTTTCGGTCGTCCCATGCTCTTGGATGAGTTGAGTTTTAAATTGCGCTTTGACGACCCAAGAAAAGGAAAACAAGAGCAGATAACAATATCAGGAGATCGCGAGCGACTAGATTTACTCTGCAATGTAGTCGATCGTTACTTAGAAGAATTTTTGAAACGATCTCGTCCTGAGAAAAAATCCCTGCTGAAATCTCGATCTAATAACGAGCCGTTTTTGCAAACAAAAAATGCGATCGCTCACGAACTATTTTTAGGTTTCTTAGCAGACGATCCATCTAAGCAAGCGATCGAACTAAGTGCTTTGCAGTTATTTGACTTAGCAACGGCCCTAGACCAATACAATATAGATATAGAAGCATTTCAAAGTCGCAGCGATCGCCCCTGGTTTAAAAGAGCTGCTTCTATCTGGGGTACTGCGCTCGTTTCAATGCTAGTTGGAGCAGGATTAACTACTCTAGGAGTGAGAATGTTTAACCTCTCCAACACTCAAACTGAACCTATTGCTTCAACTGAAGAAGGAGTTTCTAGTGTTTCACAGCAAAGCCAAATTTTTGATGTTTTGCCTCCATCCCCGACAATATCGCTCCCGCAGTCAAAACCTGACGCTATAGTACCACCCTCTATATCTTCTGGGGAGGATGACTTGCCACCACCACCTCTAGTAGAACCTCTAAAACCTTCAAATATAAGAAATAAGCGAAGTAATACTTCTATTTCTGCTAAGCCGCGCAATCTTTCTGCGCCTAGTTTAGCATCTCTACCAGATATTTCTATTTCTAACAATAATGGACCAAATTCTGCGAGTTTTTCTCAGATTAGTAGGAATGTACCTACTCGACCTACAGTTGAAACTAACTCTCAATCTAAGACCAATTCTAGAGCAGAAGTCAAAAATTACTTACAGCAGCGATGGAAGCCACCAGAAGACTTAAGCAGAACTATCGAGTATCGTTTGACGATCGATAGTAACGGTAAAGTAGAGCGCATTGTTCCCCTGGGATATGCCTCAAAAGTTTATCTCGAGCGTACTGGCATACCCCAAAAAGGAGAACCTTTTGTTTCTTTTGAACCAGGACAAGAGAAACAGACAATTAGGGTGGTAATGAGTCCAGATGGCACAGTAAAAACTTTTTTGGAATAGGTTAGATTCAAAAAAAAACTCTTTCAAGTGAGAACAGCAATCAAAAATAATCTTATGTCAATGGATGATAAAGCTATGAATATCTTACTGGTAGAAGATGATGAGGTTGATGTCATGAATGTTAAGCGAGCGTTTAAAAAAAATAAAATTAGAGACGCTCTATACGTAGCTGGTAATGGCTTAGAAGCTTTAGAAATGCTAAGAGGTGACAGAGATAGCCATCCTAAAATACCACATAATCGTCGTTTAATTCTACTAGATCTAAATATGCCCAAAATGAATGGGCTGGAGTTTTTAGAAAACTTACGCCGAGACCCACAACTTAAGGCAATTCCAGTAATTGTTTTAACCACTTCTGATGAAGATAAGGATAAAGTAGAAGCATACAGTTTAAATGTGGCTGGCTATATTCTCAAACCGGTAACTTTCGGCAAGTTTTCCGAAACTATAGAAACTCTTAATAAATATTGGAGGCTGTCAGAAATGCCTTAGAATAAAGGTTTTTAAGATAAAAATATATATGGAAAAAAAATTAAAGATTCTTTTGGTTGATGACGATTTAGTAGACAGAATGGCAGTGCGTCGCTCCCTCAAAAAAGCAGGGGTGCAAATGGATTTATCTGAAGCTGAAGATTGTACTAGAGCGATCGCCATTCTCAAAGAAAAAAATTTTGACTGCGTTTTTCTCGATTATCACTTGCCAGACCACGACGGACTGGATTTGCTTAAAGACATACAGGCGATCGGCGTTAAAGTTCCTTTGATTGTTCTAACTGGTCAGGGGGACGAACGAATAGCCGTAGAAATGATGAAGGCTGGTGCTTGTGACTATCTTTCTAAGTCTAGAGTATCCCCAGAAACTCTGTTTCAGATCTTACAAAACGCACTTCGCATCCATAAGGCAGAAATGGAAGCACAATTAGCCAATCAAAGATTGCGGGAAACTAATGAACTTCTCATCAGCCAAAATCAGGAACTCGAACAACAAAGACAACAAATTGAATTACAAAACGAAAAACTCAAAGAAGTATCCCAACTCAAGTCCGATTTTTTGGCGATCATGTCTCACGAATTGCGAACCCCCATGAATGCGATCATGGGTTTTTCCCAAATGTTGATGCTTCAACGCCATGGCTCCCTAACAGCTAAGCAAAAACAAATGGTGGAGCGTATTTTTAATAACGGTCAAAATTTGCTGACTTTGCTCAACGAAGTTCTAGACTTTTCTAAAATTGAGTCGGGTAGCTTCCAGTTATATCTCGAACAATTCGATCTGGCTGCTTTGATAACTGTTACTAGTGAGGAATTGGGTTCTCTTGCAGTTGGGAAAAACCTAACTTTACAAACTGAACTCCAACTAAAGAATCCTCTCGTGGTTAACGATCGAGCTAGTTTGCGACGGATATTGGTTAATCTAATCTCTAATGCAATTAAATTTACTGATTCTGGTGGAGTTTGGGTCGAAGCAACAGAAATATCTCCAGAGCTAGTAGCAATCTCTGTTAAAGATACTGGTATCGGCATTCCAGAGCAAGATTTAGAAAATATTTTTGAAGCTTTCCGACAAGTAGATCAAAGCATCACTCGCCGTTACTCTGGTACGGGTTTGGGACTGGCAATTACTGATTCTTTGGTCAAGATGATGAAGGGCAAAATTGAGGTGGAAAGCGAATTAGGAAAAGGTTCTACGTTTCGAGTTGAATTACCTCGTCGCCTTGAGAGGTAATTAACCAATAACAAAAACAAAAAATAGCCCAAAATATTTACTGAACCAATAAATTATCTTTGGGCTA
>JASJDA010000312.1 GCA_030065755.1 Prochloraceae cyanobacterium
ACTTACATTTTTAATTGAACTATGATGAATGGGAAATTCGGTTAATTGCTCAGTTGACAATTCCCACAAGCGAGTTGTGCGATCGTCTCCAGAGCTAACTAAATGTTTGCGATCTCTTGTAAAGCTAACGCTCCTTACTGGACCAGTATGTCCTTCAAATTGTGCTAATTGTTGACCTTCTAAGTTCCATATTCGCACATTTCCATCTTCTCCCGCACTGGCAATTTGTTGGCTATCGGGGCTAAAAGCTACATTCCAGAGACGTCGATCGTCAGCTTGCCATGTTCTGACTAACTGATACTCGTACTCGGACTGAGAATTCCAAAGGGCTATAGTTCCATCATCACCAGCAGCAACAAGATATTTTCCATTGGGACTAAAATAAGCACCCCAAGCATGAAAATCTAGTGTTTGCAATAGTTTACTTTCTAAATTCCAGATTTTGATATTTCCCTCTTTGCCAGCAGTGACAATAAGCTGATTATGAGGATGAAAATCAACGGTTTTGGCAAACATCATTCTATCTGCTTGCCATGAAGCTAAAAGTTTCCCCTGCAAATCCCACAAACGAATCGTGCCATCTCGTCCTCCAACGCTTGCTAGTTTCTTGCCATCTGAGCTAAAACTGAGATTACGCACCTGACTAGTATGCCCTTCAAATTGTGCTAACTGTTTCCCTTGTAAATCCCAAAGGCGAGCTATTCCATCCTCCCCAGCACTGGCTAATAATTGGTTATCTGGGCTAAAAGCAACATTCCAGACCCGTTTTTTATCCCCTTGCCACGATGCTAGTCGTTTTCCTTGTAAATTCCATAGATTAATTATGCCGTCGCCTCCAGCACTAGCAATAAACTGATTATTAGGACTGACAATACTTCTAACCAAACCGTTATGTCCGATCGTGCGATTACTCTCTTTGACTTGATAAATTGCCCATTGTAAAGTGCCTTGTATTTCCTCTTGGAGTAGATCTGTTGGACTGAATAACTGTAACAAGGGATTCTGAACCAGTGGATGTTGTAAAGAATGTCCTGCTTGTAAACTATTAAGCATTCCATCTAATGATTGGTTGGAGCCTAAATTAACTCGTGCCGATTGTTGAGATGCGATCGCTTGACGAATTAAGGAATTTCTCTGACCAATAAGAGCTAAGACAGTTATTATGCTTAACACTCCCATTACAACGAAAGCACCGCTCCACCGTCCCCTGATATTAAATTTTTTTCTCTGAATGCTGCGTTGCACGAATTCAGTTTCTACTTTGTTGAGCCAATTATTCTCTGAATGAAGAACCTCCTCGAGCAAGTCGAGGCTGGGGTTAGCATTCCAGAGAAAGAGGGCTTTTTGTTTTTGATTCCATTCAACTGCTGCAGGGGTAAGACGACGTTGCAGTGGTAAATGTTCTTGCTGTTGTTTTTTCCATTTCACCAGTCTCGCCCAACCTCGAACCAAAACGTCGTGAGCAGGTTCGACGTAAGGGCGATCGCTACTATCGGTCCCGCTAACTAACAAACGCGCTCTGAGAAATTTCTTAACAACATTCTTAACTCTTTCGTTTTCTGGTTGTGGATATTCTAATTCCGATCGGGGGACTCTTCTCCTTGCTAATTCGTCGCCAATAGCAACCATGCGCAACATTACTTTAGGAATAGTTTGTTGGTATGCTGGATCTTGTTTCACCAGTTTTTTATACTCAGAGTCAGCTCTTTGGGTCAGACTTCGAGTTACTCCTCCCAATTCCTCATAATCTGCTTGGGTAATGGCTCGCTCGACAATTTCACCCACTTTTTGGGCTTCTACAAATCTCAAAGCTACTTTGAGGTAAAGCTGGCTGAGAGTAAAAGATAGCAGAGGTAAAGCACCTGGCATCTGAGCCACTTCATCAATTAACTGGTCTACTAAACTGTGGGGCTCGAAGTGCATCACTTGTAAAGCGAATGGTGCTTCAATAATTTCTCGCAACTCTTCGCGAGTCATAGCTGGCACTATAAATCGAGCTTTTTGCCAGAAAGGCTCTAAAGCGCTATCTCTCAGTTGGGGTTCAAAATCCGATCGCAGTGTGAGAAGAATGTGTAAGCGATCTCGATAAGTTTTGAGGGCTAATGCCAATAAAGCCAAGAATTCTTTCTTTTTTCGATCGTCTGGAGTGAGGGTAATTAACTCTTCACACTGGTCAACTACCAGCAGTAACTTAGTATTAGTATGCTCTTTGCTCCATTTTTTTACTTGTTTGAGAGCGGGTTTCAAGGCACTTAAAGGAGATTCCCCTGGACGAATGGTAGGAAGTATTTCCCAAAGTTGATGTTTGTGCTGATGTGGCTCTTTTGAAGAGTCTGAGTTTAACTTTTGTAGCTGGGTAGTTGGCTCTATTTGCGATTGCTTGAGGTGAGGGATTAATCCAGCTTTAACTAAACTGGATTTTCCCGCTCCAGACGTTCCTAATACTACGCTCAGAGGTCGAGCGCACACCGCATCGCACAGTTGTTCGACTAAAGTAGTTCGCCCGAAAAACAGCTTGCTGTGCTTTTCTTCATAAGGCTCCAACCCCCGATAGGGATTTTTCGATTCGTCGAGAGGGGGAGCTGGTGGTAAATTTAGCTCGCGATCGGGAACTAGAAATATATATTCCCCTTTGTCGTGCTTGTCTAGGGGCCATATTCCTGGAGTTTGGCGCTTATTTTGTGCGGAGGAATCTAGTTCTACACTATCTCGCAGGTAAAGATAGAGTTCGGTTGCTGTAATAATTCCGTCGCTACCCATCTTACCGTCACTACGACCAGAAAAATCTGCCTCCCCCTCAAGTGCTTTAAATAAGGCTGCTGCAAAAGGTGAATGCTCCCCCCTATGACCTCGATCGTCTTTAAGAGAAAGTATATCTAGAGCTTTTTGATCCGAAGCGGCTGAGGTAATTACTTGCCAAGCGGGATCCCTAATAAATCTCTCGTAGCGCTCCTGATAAATCACTTCAGGAATGGCGGCAATATCGCGAGAACTCGACCAGCGAAAGGCTCCAGCAAAACAGCAGTCTAAGATACCGAGAAAGTGGCGACAGGGCAGAGCGGTTAATGCCTTCTGCAACTGTTCCATGGGCAAGTAAGTGCTGGTATCATTTAGTCGAGCATTTTGGGGGATTAAATACCCTTGGGGCCCATCTTCCCCATTGAGAGCAATGCCGTGACCGGCAAAGTAAAACAGCACTCGATCGTCTGGTTTAACAATCTCAGGTAGCTGTTTCTCAATTAAGTCTCTAAGTTGCTCTCTTGTTGCCTCCTGGTTCAATAATCGTTCTATTTCGTAGTGATATTTTTTTTCTAAAATCAGAGCTAACTGTTTGGCATCATTGACCGCAGTCTTGAGTGGTGGGATGCCGTGCTGGTAGTCATTGATGCCAATGATAATGGCGAGATTGCGGTCGAATTCAGACATTTTCTATATTTTCATTGATTCAATGTTTCTTTTGCGTTGATAATTATCGAAATTTATTCGAGCGTGCCTGGAAGCTCCCGATCTTTAGGTTCGGGATCTTGGTACTCAACTTGAGACTTTTGCCACAGGAAGAGGCCAAGAGCGATCGCTGCTACAGACGAAAAGATAACGAGCGCGATCGAGGGCTTTTTCTGGCTTCGATCGTCACCCGAAGTTTGACTAGAAGTGGCTTGGGGCGATCGCTGAGGTTGTGGAGAAGAATTTTCCCCCCAAGCAATAGCAACAGCGCTGGCTAAAGCTTTCAAGCCGATGGGATTGACAAAATAGCTCAGGTGATCGCAGGCAATTTCTTGAATCTGAGGCTCTGGTTGTATAGTTTTAGGAATGCCGGTTATACTTTCTACCGTCACCGCCAAATCGTGGGGGGTGCCAAAGAAAGGAAGCCCCATAATGTCTTTTAATTTTTGAGACAAACGTTTTCTTAAACTGGATTTAGCATCCATAGGAATCTCGAATACGTTTCCTGCGACGAGCGTGTAAGGAACGCCAGTAGGATCGCTCTTAGCTAACTTTTGGAGCATTTCTGATTTAGGGTCCATCTCATCTAAGGCGACACCGATCTTCTCAATTTGCTCTAGCACGATGCCCAAAGTTTTTAATGGCAGGACAAATGTGGAAAGATTATTGAGGGCAAAAGTAACCGCAATTGTTAAACCAGCCTGAACTTGAGACCAAGGAGAGCCAGCGTTTGGCGTTCCCAACATAATCAAGTGTTGAACAATTTCCTCACCTTGTTCCCGTTCAATTAACCAGCGCGAAACCAAACCTCCCATTGAGTGGGCTACGATATGGAGTGTTTTGCCGTGCCCAGCCTCTAAACCTACTGCTGTGAGTTTTTCTTTCAGTTTTAGTGCTGTTTGGCTAATGGAGGTGTTAATGCTTTCATAGTCAAAGGTCAGCACTAGATCGTATACTTCCTTGAGAGGACGATCTACCCCGTCAACAGTGGCGATCGCTGTCTCCGCACTAGGTACCATACTTTGAGTATCCCCAAAGATACCGTGAATGTAGAGAACAATTTTCTGCGATCGTGCTACTCTCTGTTTAACCGTTTCCTCGTCTGTTACGTAGTTTACTCGACCGTCTTCAACGTCAACTGCTGCCAGAATTGGATAAGACAACTTCAGCCCTAACTTATTACTCAACTCTTTTCCCAATTTTGCCGTCACCACCTTTTGGAAAAAGATGCGAATTGCACCGCTTACGCTCCTTTTTCCCTTACTTACTGGTTGTGGTAGTCTTTCTATGGTAATCTCGGTTTTACCATCTTGCTTCGTGCCTCCATGCCCTAGAGGTAGGAAGAATTCTCCATCGTAAGCAACGGGTAAAATGTATTCGCCTTCTCCTAAAGATCGATCTACGGACAACTTCAAGGGCTCGTCAGGAGTAACTGTATTAAGTGTGGCGGTATCCCCTTCCTTTACTTGCAATTCCAAAGCACTGAGTCCTGAATCTGTTCCCCGACTGGCAGTAAATTGAAATGGCTGAGTATTTTCCCTCAGTATGGGGGGTAAAATGTGACTCCCTACATCTCTGGTAGCTTGAGATACATTTGTCAGTCGCGCCTGCGCCTTCAAACTAGGATGAGATTCTAGCACGACCTTAGCTCCCAAAGATACGGGAACCTCTGAACTCAACCCTACCCCATTGGGAGGTCGCACCGTAACAATTGCAATTTCGCTAGTTACCCACTCATCGATTTCTTCAACTTCTTCTTCCCCGATATCTCGGCTGGTTACTCGGTTCATCAGACGGTTGAGAGTACTATTTCTGCTTCCTGTCGCATCTCTAGTTTTAGGGGCTCTCGGCTTATCTAGTTTTTCTTGCGTCAGTAGGGTAGGATCGAACTCTGCCGTACAGACTAGCAGTTTGAGAATATCCTGATATTCTGTAATCCCCTGCTCCCATAAATCTTTAGGCACGCTGGTAGGAATTTTGGAAGTTCTTTGACCGCTAACAGTTATGCTTCCCCAAACTTCCTCGTTTGGCTCAATCCAAGTTCCTCCAGTGCCAAAGAAAGGCGCACTTACAGAATATTGCTCTGTTAGGTCGAGCAAGGTACAGTAGAGACGCTGGTTAGTGGTATTGACTAGTTTGACTTGAAACCTCGGACTTTGCCACTTGCCGTTGCTATACTCATATTCTAGGCGCAATTGGGTTTCTTTGATTTCCTCTCCATTTGTTCGATAGATCGACATTTTTACCCCATCTGGGGGAATTCGGCTGCTTCCCGAACTGGAAAGTGAGGCAATGGTCGTCCAACGAGCAATGTGTTCCAAACGCTTCACTGTTTTTAGGGCATTGGACTGACTGTAACTGAGCTGTTCTACCAGGGGTCGATCGTCCGCTGGTTTGGTAATTAAATACTCTCGATCGCGCGCTAAAACTCTAAATTTAGCCTGGGATACCTCTTCTACTTCTTTTACGTATAAAGAAGGCTTCTCCCCAGGAGCTACTACGTGCAATTGTTGCCTGACTGAAACGATCGCTTCTTCATCCCCTTCAAAATATACTGGCAATGGTGGTAAGGACTGGCTAATAATAATGGCGTTTAAAACCGTATCCGTGCTTAAATTTTCTGGCTCGGCAATAAAATTAACAAAACTTTTTTGGGGTAAAACTTGGGTAATTTCCACTTCCCCTACAGATCGATCGATTCGCTTCATCTGCTCGGCATTACTTCCTTGAGGATATAGGGCTAGTCGAATCGAATCTGCTCCAGACTGGGGAATGCCGTGAACTGCTCCCCCATCAATGACCCAGCGCCCATCGCGATCGCAACTCAAGGTAAAATAAGGCTCTCGCTGGGCGATCGCTTCTTCTCCTGAAAAGCCTAAAAAGGGTCGGTCTAGGTCTTCATTGATAATTGCTTCAATCTGCGGCGACTGGTCTTTGACGTGACTGCGAACCAAGGCATTAGCTCGCTTAAACAATTCTCGATAGGTTAAACTGCCGTTGGTTTTTTGTAGCGTGTCGAGCAAGAAATAGGAAAATGCTCCTCGCTGTTGTCCGTTCCCTGAATATTCGCTCGCCAGTTCCAAATCTTGACAACTTGCCAAAACAATGTGTCTTGCTGCTTGTAATTTCCAGCCACTTCGAGGAATCTCAGAAGCACCACTTGTAGGAATCTTTATAAAACTTTGTGTATCTTCAAAAGGACAAATATAATCCTCTATCTTTCTGGCACGTTTATCGGCTGGAGAATGGCGCAGACCTTGTTTGGGCACTGTATCTCTAGTTCCCGAACCGGAGTGACAGCAGTCCATAATGAGGACAATCTGGGGGTCTTTTTCGGCAACTTTGCTAATTAGATAGGCTAATTCCTTATCCGCTAAGTCCCAACCCCCTTCCTCACGGCTGTCGTAGCAGACAATTGTTTCGTCCATGCGGTCTGGCTCTAGATGCCAAAATTCTGGCGGGGTTGGTTCTTGCGATCCGTGTCCGCTATAGTAGAAAAGCGCAATATCTTTGCTCCCCGCTTGCTCTAAGTGCTTCTCGAATCCCTCAATAATTGCCTTTCGAGTTGCCTGTTCGTTTAAAAGCTTTTTGATGTTAATTTGATATTTTTTCGTGTCTATTCGTTCTCTAAGATAGTTTTCTATGGCTGTAATATCATTGACGCAGCCTTGGAGAGCGGGAACTGAACCCAGGTAAGAGTCGATTCCAACTAGCAGCGCGTAGATATTTCGAGTTGTAGTCATGCTCTCTCTCCAATAGATAGAAAATGAAAACCAAACGATCGTTGTTATTAAAAATATTCAACGACTTCAATCACTTTTCCGCAATTGTCTAGTGTGGTATGGCACCTAATGACCTCATCGTAATTGCCATTTTTCCTTTTATTTTCTATCCTGAGACGGCTATGTTAAAAAAAATTAAGAATGGGAATTAATGGCGCATGAAGATGCCGCTGAATTGTCAGACAGTCACCTCTTCAACTTGTGGCTGTTTCCTATTGCCAAGGGGCTGTCTCTGGAGGAAACCTCCAGAG
>JASJDA010000313.1 GCA_030065755.1 Prochloraceae cyanobacterium
GTGATCTAGAGTATTTGGCTACTCATATTGAACGTATCTGTCGAGGTGAGACATTTTTACTCGAGTTTCTCAGTCAGTTTTCCACAGCGGTTTTAGAGAAAGTCTGGGATGTACTAGCAGTAGTGCGCGACCCAGAGTTCGTGTGTCAATGTTTAGAGACACTGCGGCTATCATTTGGCCTTTCAGCAAGATTCTTATTAGAAGCCAGTTTTTAGAAAGGCTCCCGGCGAATTGATGGTCAGCTAGTTTATGTTTATAAACTCGCTCGCGAAATGTTAGAGGATGGATCTCGCCAGTGCCATACTGGATGCGATCGCGCCTGCACTTTCCTAGAAGTGCGGAGCGCCAGATAATTCTGGAAGCTTACGATCGCAGATCCGAAATGGCGCTCCCAAAGAATATAGTGGCAATAAGTAATCAGCTGTTCTACCTCTGCCAAATAATCAGTAGATGGACAAGTTTTTTCGAGAGGCGAGCGCCAATTTGTAGAATTGTAGCAATAAAAGGCTGCGAAGTGTATATGGATGTGAGGCACAATTCTTATTAGAAGCTAGGTTTTAGTAAAATTCAGGACTAGAGAAATTTAAGATTAGATGAAGACCCCAAAATATTTGAGAAAAGTAGAAGGGTACACTGTACCTTATGACGGTCAAACTATTTGTGAAGAGACTTTTGCTGAAGTAGTTAGAGAGAACCGTTATTCTTTGATGAAATCTCAGAGCCTAAACATGGGTGGGCGCCAAAATTTTATGGAAGATTTCCCCGAAGAAGACTCGGAAACGCTATAAAAATCCAACTCAATTGTATACTGAAGTAATCAAACAAGCATATTACAATGTGGACCAGAAATTGATAAGATTACTGTTTGATGCCAGCGCTAGTTATTTGATAGAGCAATTGAGCAATTCTGAACTAATTACACTGTGAATTAACCACCGAGTCGGAAATATTCTCTGATCTCCAAGAGCTTTACAATGTCAGTTCAAGGTTTAACCCCAGAGCAAGTAAAAGAAGCTAATAACTGGGAAAAAGCAGATTACGACCCAGAGTTTCGCAAGCAACTCGGCTTACCTCCACAATCAAATTAAGTTACTCAATCTAATTGAAATGTGCTCTTCAGGCTAAATTACGAACAATACGGTTTATCCGAATGCCGCTAAGTTAATAGGCGATCGCCTGACTGTAGAAAAAACAACTCCTGTAGGTAGTTTTTCTGCCAACGCCTTTGGCTTGTACGATATGCACGGGTTAGTCTGGGAATGGTGTAGTGATGATTGGCATGACAATTATCAAGATGCACCAAACAATGGCACCGCTTGGCGCTCGGTCTGGCGTGAGACCAAAGTAATCTGTGGTGGTTGTTGGGGTACTTATGCTCATAATTGCCGTAGTGCTTCTCGCAGCTACGATACCAGTTATGCTTTATCTAAATTTTAAGCTCTACTATTGCTTTATAAATCATTACGAGCGCTAACAAAATCCAAAGTGAACCAAAAGCATATGCACTTAGCTCAGCTGAGCGACTTCCTATTTTTAATCCTCTCTTTTTAAAAACAATTCTAGTGATTATAAAAACTCCTGGAAAATAAAGATAAACTCCACCTCCCACCAGAGCAAAAATTGGCCACGTTTTGTGCTCCAATATCATCAACACTCCAGCGAGAGGGAGCATCCAAGTTAATAAGATATCCACGACTCCTTGGCTGAACCTCTCAAAAAGCCACATCCCTTGTTCGATATCTTCCTCCGGTTCACAAAGACCTAGTTTGACAGCGGTAGATGGTGAAAAGACTACTAAACTCTGACCAATCCAACAAATCAGTCCCAGTACAATTGCAAAGATTCCAATAATAGTGTCCACAAATTTTCGGCAAAAAAATCTTAATACCGACAACTAATCGCCGATTGTGACAGTTTTAGAGAGTATCTTCTCCAAATTGTCTCCACTCATCCCGAAACGGGAAATTATCAAGATTATATCGGAGGAAATTATCATGCAATGGAAATATTTAATTTCTTTGTCCCTCAATCTCAACTATTAGATCCGAGCTTAGATCGGATTCCCAATGTCAACATTGCTTGGACTCGAATTTCTCCATGGTTGCCTTGGATGGAAATGGGCGCGCGAGTAGGACTACTGATTTTTCAAGGCGCTGGTATGCGTTTAAATTCTTGGAATGAGCTACCTTTAATTCTCCAAACAGAAATAGAAGCTCGTTATCCTCAATTTCGCAATCCACCTCCTCTTAACGTTCGCTCTTTCATCACAGCGCTCGGCAAGATAATACTCTAAAAGTTTTTTTTGCTTTCTTCTACGTTTGGTTCTTTTGGAACAAGGCCTGCTTCCACGAGCAGTTTTGTCATTTCACGGGAGTTGTGAATAATCTCTAATGCTTGCTGATATTCTTGTTCATAAGTCAATGGAATTTGAGCCAGACCTTGGGAAACTGCCTTTACTGCTACCGCCGCTGCCATCTGGGGAAATACTTCCCATTGGTCCATAGTCGGCAATATGTACTCGGGGTTGATTCCCCTTTGAGCGGCTAGATCGGCAAGGACATTGGCGGCTACCCAACACATTTCGTCTGTAATGGTCTGAGCTCGAACATCCAAAGTGCCACGGAAAATACCTGGAAAAACCAAGGAGTTGTTAACTTGATTGGGGAAGTCGGAACGCCCAGTAGCAACAATTGCCGCCCCAGCCTGTTTAGCTGACCACGGCCAAATTTCCGGAGTTGGATTAGCACAGGCAAAGACAATGGCATCTGGTGCCATAGTTTTCACCCATTCAAATTGAATAGTGTCAGGTTCTGGTTTTGAGAATGCGATCGCCACGTCGGCATTCTGCATAGCAGATGCAATGCCACCACAACGTTGTTCGATATTGGTGATTTGGCACAACTTCCACTTATCGACAAATTCATCCCTCCGCTCTTTAATGTCAGTGCGGTTTTTGTTGAGTATGCCCTTGCTATCTACGACTATGCACAATTGAGGGGTGACTCCAAATGCAAACAGCAGTCGGGTACAGGCTACGTTGGCCGCCCCGCAGCCAACAAAGACGATTCGTACCTCTGAGAGCTTTTTGCCCACAATTTTAACTGCATTGATTAACCCAGCTAAGACAACAGTGGCCGTCCCCTGCTGATCGTCATGCCAAGTGGGAATCTCAGCACGTTGACGAAGTAGCTCGAGAATGCGGAAACACTTTGGCTGGGCGATATCTTCCAAATTTATGCCCCCGAAACCTGGTTGGATATTTAAAACTGTTTCGACGATCTTGTCGGGGTCTTTGCTATCAAGCATAATCGGCCAAGCATCAACACCACCTAAGTATTTGTAGAGCATGGCTTTACCTTCCATTACAGGCAAGCCAGCTTTGGCTCCTATGTTACCTAGCCCTAAGACACGACTGCCATCAGATACGATGGCAACGGTGTTCCATTTATGGGTGTAATCGTATACCATCTGAGGATTAGCTGCAATTGCCTTGCACGGTGCTGCTACCCCAGGAGTGTACCAGATGGCCAACTCATTCAAGTTTGAGATCGGGCAACGCAATGCTGTCTGGATTTTGCCATGATAAAGCTTGTGCAGACGCATAGCATCGACCGCCGGTTGCCTAGCGGCGACAAGCAACTGCTCAGAATTTATCTGTCTTAGAGGCTCTTGAGACATGGGATTTTTCAGATCAAATATTGAAAATTATCATCCGTCAAATGGATCGATAACACGGATATAATCGTATTGAATTAAATCGGCGATGAAGGTTTCTGGGCAAGTTGTTCTAATTAACAAGTTGTCTTTCATTTGGTAACCCTGAGCTACTGTCTTGAGAAAATCTTGAATATTCAATGGAGCAATCGGCTCTTTTTGCTGCAGTTGTTCAACTAACTCCGTAGCCGATTTAGCCGTGAATTTTGTCCCTTCTTGGGTGATCTAGGTAGTCATGGCTGTCTCCTCTCCTAATTGGCGAGAAATGGAGCAAGCAGCAAGGGGAGACCTCTCTAACCTGCAACTTTGATTAGACAGGGTTTTAGAGATTTCTGGTCTAGTATAATTTTCTTGACTCCTATTCCTATTATCTCAAAATTTGGTGTAGCAACATATCATTAGTCTCTATAACAATTGAGCGGAAATTGAATTTTGGAGAAACTAATCATCTAACAGATCGATCGATAAAGGAATTTTTCCATTGTTGCAGTCGGGACGGAAGTAATGCGCGCTTGCTTCCACTGAGCAAATAATTATAAATAAACCAACATAATAAATAAATTTGTTAATAATGATTTTATAAATTCAATAACGACTAAAATCAGGTTAAATCCTTAAGACCCCTCTCTGGGGGAAAACTTTCCGAAAATACATTTAAATTAATATTTAATTAATAAAACTTTATAGTAAGGTTAGGTAGTTTGAATAAAAAGCACTCGTAAGTACTAGATCTACTGTGGGAACACTTTGCTAATTATTAGAGCGCAGTTTGGCGATTACTCTGACCAACCAATTAAAGCTTTAAAATCAAAACCTTTGCCTTTGCGGTTGTCGTCTTCAGTTAAACCGTGCTTATTATTATGGTCAGAAATCGCTATTTTATGGGACTCGAAATATTTATTAATAGTTTGGCGATTACTACCAGTTAATTTAAAAATCATGCCTTTAGTAATGCAAACTTTCTTATCTTTTTCAGGTTGATTGTTGTTATGACTTATCAAGGCTTCTACTGCCTTTTCAATGCGATAATCAGCAGCACCTTTAACAGTAGAAGTTTTCAGAGTCTCAGTGGACATATTCTTAAAATCAGCCTGTTTAATGGCGATACTGTTATAGTATCTAGCCCGTTGTAAAAGTCCTTCTTTAACCAGCTCAATAAGAGTTAAACCACTATTAGTTAAAGCATCTTTTACTTCTTTTATTTCTAGACAATTGTCAATTTGTAAAGTGTTTAAGTTAAGAGCTACTGCGTGGTTGGGCTCTAATTGTTGACCAGTTTCATAAGCTTCAAAAATTTTGATGAGTAGCTCTCCAACAGGGATGTCTTCACTGTGGGCGAGGTTTTTAATTTTGTCTTTATATCCAGTACGAATGTTAATACTGAGACGTTCGTTACTTGTATTCATTTCAAGTACTCTAAAACTCTTAACAATCAAACTATACAGAACTATTTGTACAGTGTCAAGAGTTTTGTAGGTATATAAAAATGTTAACTACTATAACGTTCGGAGGTAGGAATTTTGATTTCATGTCCTAAGATGTGGCCCAATAGTATTTCTCGCTCCTTCTCGCTTAAATCGTAGGAGCGATCGAAGTAGCTCATAGTCACGTTGGTATAGATGTCGCGGGAATCCTTGTAAGACTTAATTCCTAGCTGTTTCCTGAGCTTTTTTGTGGCGCTAGAAATGGCTGAGGAAACAGTTTTGTTGACGGCGAGGGGGTCAAGGTTGAGTCTCTCTGGTGGTAAATCACTTTGGCGCTCGAGAAACAGCTCAGCATTGCAAAGTACAGGAATTTGAAATTTTAAGTCGTTTTTAGTTAATGTCTTAGCTTGTCCGAGAAAGAATAAAGTTTGGGGGAAATGATAGGATTTTTCAATTTCCCTACCATTGACTACAGGAGTAATAACTCCATTTCCGCAATCGTAAGAGCGAGCGAGCCCATGAATTTCGAGCATGCGCCGACCAGAGACAATCGCTAATGCTAAGGATATTCTGTGCCACTTTTTGTCGTTCTCATTTTCAAGAGTCTCGATGGCCCAAGAGGCAATATATGAAGAGTCAACGCTTTCAAAGAATAGTTGTTTTTGAGGATTAACGATCGTGTCGTATTCAAGGTTAATCTGGTCAGTTACTTTTTTATATTGCTGGTTAAGAAGATCGCTAACTTCCATTCCCCAAGCTTTCTTGTGGTAATCAGATGACCCACAAAGATACTTTTTGATTTTGGGGAGAACAGATTTACATATAGTTTTGATTGTATATTCTTTGTTAGAGATAAATTGATTGATTTGTTTAACTGCACCCGTGGCCGAATCCTTATAAGTTTCATAGAGCCAATCTAAAACCTCAGAGGTGATGCCCGACCTTCTGACAATCGAATCGATATCTGAATTTTTTCTAGCTAACATATTGTGACCATTATCTAAAATCTAAAATCGACTTTTATTGTTGCTCTTTGTCTGAAATGATTTGGTTTAATTTCTTCCAAAGCTCGTATTCATCTCTAAAAAAGTCGACAGGATCTTCCTCAATTTCTTTGAGCAATTCGGTGAAAGCAAACTGTTTGATTTTTTCCCAAATGTCATCGGAGTCTTTAAAAAATTGGAGAGGCTCTTCGTCGATTTTAGTTTTTAATCTATTGATGGATTTCGTGATTTGTCGATCGATTTCTTCGATGCTAATCAAATCATTGTTGTATAAAGATTTTTTGATCTTTTCTGCGGCTTCTGGATAATTGTACATCGTTGGTTCGGGAAATGAGTGGATTGGGTAGAAGGATATTGGAGTTTTTCCTGATATTTCCAGTTTCTATCACCGTCTATGTAATGTCAAGTAAATGGGGATTCCTTTACAATCTCGAGCGGTAATAAAATGGGAATGAACACACAACCATAGGGGCAACTTTTCAGAAATGGCGACCAATGAGGTTTCTTGTCTGGGGAGGAAAGTGAGGGCACAAAAGCGTTATCGTCAGACACTGAAGGGGGAAATCACCGAAGAAAAATATGAAAAGTCATCTCGAGGTAGAAAAAGAAAAAGAGAGTGGGCAGCAGCCGAGAGATTAAAAAAACTCCAGGCTCGCAAGCAGAAATTTATCGCTATTTACGGGGACATTGAAACAGCCTTAGATTTATTAGATGACAAGCAACGAATTGTCATCAAGAGAATCTATGGCTTAGATGGAAATATGCCCATAAAAGAAGCGGCTCTGGCGGCAGAATGGGGTACATCGCGCCAGTGGATTAATCAAATCAAGAAAAGTGCCATCTCAAAGCTTAACGACTCCATCTCAGTCAATCTTTAGTTATTTTTTTCACAGAACGGTTTTAGAGAAAGTCTGGGATGTACTAGCAGTGGTGCGCGACCCTTACTTCGTGTGTCAATGTTTAGAGACACTGCGGCGCTCATTTGGCCGTGAAGCAAGATTCTTATTAGAAGCCAGTTTTTAGAAAGGTGGAGGCGAATAGATGGTCAGCTGACTTATGTTTATAAACAGTATCTGGACAAGTTTTTTATGCTGGCGATCGAAGCGCGTAAAACTTGACTTTGAATACCAAACATATAGTACTAATGTTCTAAATATTTAAAGTTAACATAAGCATTACTTATTTTTAAATTGGCTATAACTTGAGTTGTATATAGTTTAGAGATTCTCGAAGATAAACTGTTGTACGATCGAGAAGATTTGACGAATTATTTACTTACAAAGAATTGAATACTACTACAGAAAAAGCTGTTTTAACTGATA
>JASJDA010000314.1 GCA_030065755.1 Prochloraceae cyanobacterium
CATCAGCTTAAAACCACAAAAAATGCTCGAAAGTCTTTCAATGCTTGATTTATAGGACTTTTTTTTGTATTCTGAAGGATATAAAAATAATATTTTATTTGCTTATTAATTCAGATGCCATACAATGATTCTATTTTTATTAAAGTACCCCTTTACGATAACTTTTCTGCTTCGAAAATAACTTAACTGCTTTATAAGGGGTACTTTAATAAAAATAAATACATCGGTCGCCATCTTTTGCCGAGCTTAATATATTTAATCAAATAATTAAATTGCCAGAATGTAAAGTTAAAGATTATCAATTTATTGATGGGTTTGGATTAGTGCTTACTTGAGAAAAAAATGACAAAAAAAGTGCTTGTCCGCGTTGTGGAAAAAAAAGCGATCGTTTGCATCAAAATCATGAGTATTTAGTACGAGATTTACCGATGATCGAACATGATGTATTTTTAAGAGTAAATCGACGACAATTGAAATGCGCGCCGCTACGCGGATCCGCTCTGCGGATCGTTGTCAGAAACCTTTTAGTGACAAGTTTGATTTTGTAGAAAAAACTAGAAGTTATACAAAAAGATTAGCACAAAAAATTATTACTGAAGTACTGGAAAGTGATATTAAAAATGTAGCCGAAAGAAATGGTTTAACTGAGAATGAAGTAGAAACAATCTTAAAAGAAAAATTTTCAGATTTAAAAACAGATAAACCAATAGGTTTAAAAAAGTTAGGTATAGATGAGATTGCTTGGGTCCAATGATTCTATTTTTATAGAGGGAACCCTTCAATAGCGATAAGTTGATTGCGAAGTGACATAATTATAAGTAAAAGGGTTCCCTCTATAAAAATAAATACATCTTTCGGGGTTAAAGGACATAAAAATTACTGTGCAGTTTTAGTTGATTTATAAACGAAAAAACCAATAGATATTTTAGAAAAACGAACACAGAAATGTTTGCGAGAATGCTTTGAGAGATGGGGTCCAGAAATTCTCGATGGCATCGAAGAAGTTAGTATAGATTTATGGGCAGCATATAAAAACTTAGTTAAAGAATTAATGCCAAACGCGGAAGTGGTTGCCGATAGATTTCACGTCATGAAGTTAGTAAATGATGAGTTAGACACAGAAAGAAAAGCCGTTAAAAAACGAGGAGAAAAGCTCAAAAATAAAAGTGAAAAAAAAGAAAATAATTGAAGGAATAAAAAAAAGTAAATACTGCTTATTAAAGAATAAAGAAGACTTAAACAAAGAGCAAGAATAAAAACTGAAAGAAATTAGAAAAATTGCTCCTAAATCAATAAAAATGTACGGGCTAAAAGAAAAACTAAGAAGTATTTTCAACTCCCAGAAATCTGAAGTTATATCTTTATTAAAATTGACTCATTGGTTGAAAAAAGCTGCGAGCTATTTTCCTGAAAGTTGTGGGACTATAATTAGATGGTTTGCTGAAATTCTTCCTTATTTTAAAAATAGAACTACTCAGGGAACCGTTGAGGGTATTAATAACAAATTAAAACTGATAAAACGTAAAGGATTTGGTTTTAGAAACTTTGATAATTTTCGTTTAAGGAGTGTATTGTCTTTTCACTTTAAGACTTAATTTGGCATAGCCAAATGCGATGAGCCCTTTTATTAGGCATAACGACCAACGGTATTATTAAATCAAATGGTCGAGCAGTGATGGGTGCTGGCGTTGCAAAGCAAGCATTAATGCGATATCCAAATATCGATCTCAAATTAGCAAATTGGCTGACTGAACACGGAAATGTTCCTGGTCGAATTCTAGACATTAGTTCCGATTATGGTGAGGATTCTTGGCTATTCTCATTTCCTACCAAAAATGATTGGAGATCGCGATCGTCCTTGGAGTTAATCGAGCGCTCGGCAATGCGTTTGCGTTCTGGTTGGTTGAAACTAGGCGGGCGGCATCAAGTAGTCCTTCCTCGTCCTGGTTGCGGGCTTGGCGGTCTAACCTGGTCGGAAGTCAAATCAATATTGTCAAAGTATTTTCTTGAGGATTCATTTGCGATCGTTTCCTAGATATTTAGTTGTGGGGCAATAGCCCCTAAAACAAGACGTGTAGATTTTCTGTTTTAGAGATAAATAAAGAAAAAGTCCTTCGGCTTGTGTGAAGTTAATAAAAAGGGTACACAAAAGGAGAATATCGTGACACCAGAAGAAATCGAAGCTATCTTACAATCCAACTCTAAAGCCATCGCCTCTAACAGCAGCACCATTGCTGAGTGCAGGAGGGAAATAAGCGCTCTCTACGGTGTTTGTAAGGAATTGGCACAAAACTCGTCGGAACTGGCTAGAGATAGGGCTGTAATGTTTGAAATCATAAAGGGATTTAACGAAGAACGGACTGTAATTCACGAAACCCTGGCTGATATTGCTGAAAACGTAGCTAAGTTGACTGAGAGCGTCGTCAAACTAACTGAAAACAAATAACCATTTAGTTGGTTTTATTTAACTCAATTTAAAAGAAGCGATCGCCAATCACCTAACAGCGATACCGAAGGTATCCGCATAGCGGCGCGCTTCTTCAATTACAGGATTTTTCACAAACAAAAAACCCCAACAAAAGCGACTCCGATCGCTCAATTTGTAATGCCAAAAAATACGAAGGACTTTTGATGAAAGATAATAACTATAACGGTTGGAAAAACTACGAAACTTGGTTGACAGCACTCTGGATTGATAACGATTATGGCAGTTATTTAACCAGGTGCGAAATGGCAGAAGAAATTAAACAGGAATATGAATTAGAAGACGAGCAGGTTTATTATTTGTCTTTGAAACTTAAGGAATGGATCGAAGAGTTAAACCCAATCCGAGAACAAGCTAGCTTATTTACTGACCTTCTCAACGCTGCTTTTATGGAGGTTGATTGGTACGAAATCGCCGAGAACTTCTTGAGCGAATAGACTACTAATAAATAATAAGCGATCTGCCATAGCTTGCAGATCGTTACAGCAGTAGAATTTTTACTGAAAGAATTGTTTGAAAAATACTAGAAACAAGTCTTAAATTATGACAAATGGCTCAGATATCAATATTTTCTAGATGATGAAGAACCTTATTTGATTTTTTTTACACTTTAACTTGCCAGTAACAAATCTTCATTCTTATTTGCTTTTTTCTGTTGTTTAGTTTTAGCACGATCGCTAAGTTTCTTTGCAACCGCAAACATTAATTGAGATAGTTGCTCTTCATCTATTAAATCAATTATCTTGTCTGGGTCAAAATTTTCGAGTTCTTTGTCCGAGCGACAATCTTTAGCTATCAAAGAAGCAAAATATTCTTTGGCACCAGGCTTTAAAGCTTCCATTGCATCGATAAGCTCCCAAAATCGATCGATGGGCGGATTACACTTACCATTTCTAATGTCGCTTATATATCCTGTACCCCGACCAAAAGCCTCCGATAAGGTTTTCCCTTTGATTTTTAGGTCGTCCATCGTCTTTTTGAAATAATAATTCAACATATCTTTACAAAAAAAAGGAAAAAATTAGTTACATAGAAGAATAAAGATAGTAATATGTGTCTCAGAACTATTTTAAAACTTCAAAAATTAATCCTGTCGAGTATCAGATTCGCGATCGCCTCCACCAACAATCAGGAGGATTAAAAGAAGTCGCTACACCAGCAGGAAGAATCGATTTACTAACTAACACAGAAATTATTGAAATCAAGCGCATTGGTGATTGGAAAGCAGCCCTAGGACAAATATTAGTTTATTCGGCATATTATCCAGAACATCAAAAACGGCTGCATTTGTTTGGCATTTGATGTTCGAGTAACTGGAGAAATTTTGGTCAGGTGCGAGGAGAAAGCGCAATGAAAGAAAATCAATTTTTGAAGCTGACTCATCGCGACTGGATAGAAACAACAAAAGGCTTAACAGGGGCAGAAATAAAAGTTCTTTTCTATTTGAAAACTCTGAACCCGTTCGCAGACAAAGAAATAAACATCTCGGTAACTGAGATAGCCAAAGATTTGGAATTAAGCAAAGGAACCGTATCTAAAGCACTAAAACGTTTAGACCAAATCAAATTATTACCAGACTGGTTCGAGACTTCAGAAAATAATACTGTAGAGCATGATGTACGCGCTCGCCTTCACGAACAGCTAGGAGGTTTAATCGAAGTCGCTATACCAGCAGGAAGAATCGATCTGCTAACCAATACAGAAATTATTACAGAGAACTTTGACGATCGAACGACTAAACCCACAAAACCTACTCCACAAACTTACAGGAAGTTTATCCAGGGACTTTCAGAAGAAGAGAGAGAGAAATTTTTCAATTTTGTTAGACAGAAAACCAAGAATTTCAATCCAGCGATCGTCAACATTAACGACTACCTAGCCAGCAAAGACAGGTGGCAAGACTTTTACAGAGAGTTTCGTAATGTAGTACAAAACAAACCAAAAGAGCGACAAAAAAGATTAAATTCCCTCGCAGCAAGAATTGATCGACGAAAACAAGAATTATAGATGGACAGGATTTGTTGCAACCCGAGCGCCTTTTCGAGCGCTTTTTATCGTCGAGCGCTTGCAGCGGTTATTGAGTTTTTACTTAAGTTCAGACCAAGGAATTGATATTATCACTGACTTCAAACGCGGCGAAAACGATATAATTCAAATTAGTAAGTCAGGATTTGGTATCTCTAATAAAGATAGTATTACCATTACACAGAACACTTCATCTAACGATATCTTCGATCTTTTTGTTAATGGCAATCAAATAGCTACTTTACAGAATGTTAATAATTTTGGTAAGCAAGATATCGATTTAATAGCTTGATTTCAATCCTAAATTTTAATTCAGAAAAGCCCAGACTGCTACATTTCTGAATTAAAAGTAAATCTTCGCTCAAAACAGTCTATTTTACTGCAATATGCAAAAAATAGGCTGTTTTTTCCCTCGAAAATTTAGATAGGAGGATTATATATAGAACGATCGCTAATTTTAATTGAGTAGAATTTATTGAAATTCTTCACTAGACCGCTCGGATTTTTCAATAACAAAGCCAAAATTGTCGGCTACCAACTTAAAGCGGGACAAGAGAAATGAGGAGGATGAAAGTGAGAATCGGGCTTTGTTCGCGGCAGGCTGTCGCGAACAAAAGTCTCCTTTTGGGTGTTTCAATTCAGTTGAACCGAGAGCCGTCCAACAGCTTTTTCTTTGACGAAAATTTTTGCAACTTTTGCGTAAAGAAAATTGTCAACTCAGAGCGCGGAGGTCAAATTGACTAATTTTCTGGGCTTCCTGGGTGATGGTAAATCCCCCATTTTTTCGATTAGCCAAGGAAATAATTCTGGAAAAGTACGGCCAAAGAAGCGTTGTGCTGCTGTGGAGCCATCAGATCGTTTCAGCTCAAAATTATGAATGACAGTTAGGACCTGTAAGTCGCTCTCTGATAACCCCCGACCGCTGTGATGAAGGCGAGATAAATAACCATTACGCCCCTCAATAGCTGAGGTAGTCCGCTGAAACTTAGCTACCATCAGGGTAGCCCAGTCGCGCCATTGCTCAACTTCAACATTGGTGAGTGCAAGAGTCAGTTGATGAGCCAGCAGTTCTTGGTGAGCTTTTTCATAAGCCTTCTGGTACACTTGTTTCAAATCTCGATTCTTAGTCTTGGAGAATTGAGCGAGCCAATAAACCTCTGGAAGGAGGCAACTAACTAACCAATTTTGCGTCAGCTCATCGAGTTCTTCGGTTAGAAGACTTTGCTCAACCGCTTGCCACCATAAATTAATCCCTGCCGCTATTCCGAGAATTTGACAGCTCAATTGTTCTAAGGCTTTCTCGATTTTAGAAACTTGATAACTTTTGCCTAAAGCAGCTAGCACAGGGAGGAGTTTTCTCAGGGCACTGGCTACATCGGTCCCAGTCTGGAAGCCACTGCCATCAAGCGAAAAAGGATGGACAATGGTAGAAATCTGATGTAAGAGACTGTGGTAAGTATCAACTCCTTTCTCCAGAAAGTTGTACTGCTCTTGTAGCCGAGCCTGGCGCTGGTTCAGGGAAACAGAAATCGGTTTTTTCTTCAGGTGACGAGCAGTTATTTCTCTGTTAGTTTCTTGTAATTGTCTTTTCGTGCGAGCTAATTGACCGCCCAATCTGGCTCCAATGTTTCGAGAAAGACAACGCATTCCATGAAACAAATCGGGCACAGAAGGACAGCCTAGACCTTGTACAGCTAATTGGACTAAAGCCTTGGCTCGGTCACTGACCAATGACTTAATAGACACAGTTGCTCCTATTTGACTTAAAGATGCCTGGACTTGGTCAAACCAGGTTTGGTATTTCCGGTCTGAGGTTTTGGACTCCAAGAGAATGTACCCAGAAACTAAATCCATTAAGACCAGAACAATTCCTGGGCTACCAGGGAAAAAAGTTTCATCTGCACCTGCTATGATTTTAAGCTGAACAGGAGTTAATTTGAGCTGCTGATTCTGTTCCTGTTGGTAGGTTAGAACTCCTTTGCGCATCTGTGACTCCAATCGGCGTAGGGCCGTTGGTGAGACACCAATCTGTCTGTTTAAACGTAGCAGATGAAAAAATTCACAAAGAACTTCAGAGCCAATCCCTTGTTTGATACCAAAGATGTAGATAGTAGCAAAAACCAATACTCTGAGCCATTGATAGCCTTCAGGGGTTTCCCATAAATCAGATTCTGGATACTGGCGGCGATGCTTAATCCTTTGGCTCAGACGGTGTACACTACTTTTAGACAAATTAGTGTACCGTGCTATTCTCCTCAGTGAAGAATTTCCTAATTCTTTCCCCGCTTGATAGACTTGTTGACAACGCTGTTGGAGATTCATCCTCTTGAAGCGATGAAGTTTGACCATCATAATTAAACCATAGTTCGCGACAAAATGTCGCGAACTAAACAACTTGATTGATGGTGGATTTATGCTCAATGAAAAGGATTTGTCGCGACTGACTAGAGCCGACCAACTCCAGGCCGCGATCGCGATCTTAAAACAGGAAATCCAAGAAATTCTCTCAGACGGAACAGTAGCTCCCCCTGGCTGTCGGGTCATGCGTTATCGGGTTCGCCGTCAAAAAGCGTGTTACTGGTACTATAAGCTACAAGCCACCGAACCGATTTTTCCCCCACCCAAAGGCCAGGGCGAGTTGAGTAAGTACAAGCATTTAGGCAAAGCTGGCAGTTCGGCTCACATTCAAGCCGTTCTCCAAGTCGCCAGGAGAGCCCAAATTGATGGATTACAAAGAGCCATTGATGGTCTGACTGAAAGTTGGTTACAGGTGTGTTTAGAAGAAGAAAAAGACCAGAAAGACTCCCCAGAGAAATCGTCAGATTAATTGGCGCTTATTCGCGACAGATTGCCGCGAATAAGCGCGACTAACCATGCCTTGATTTTGGCTCAAACTGTCCCGCCTTAAGCCGGTAGCCCGATATTTTTCCTAGTTTATCAGCAGAATTACTCAGTAATAGCTAATTTTTCTAACTCCAGAAAAAATGAG
>JASJDA010000047.1 GCA_030065755.1 Prochloraceae cyanobacterium
TTTTTCCTTCCTTTGTGGGGATTAGAGGAATAGCTAAAGCAGCTAATAGAGGAAAAATTACTATGGTTGTGAGCCAAGGAAATTGGGTACTAAACATGACAAATATATAAATTTAGTAGTGAGCGATAAGTTGACTTAGAGTTAACTTTTGTATCCATCTGTAAATAAATGTTAAGGGTTAAAAATGACAAAGTAGGGACAAAATAGTGTCAAATTGGAGTCAAAGGAGGTGTCAAAAGGGTCTCTAATTCATATATAGTAAGTGTTAGAGGTAAAAAGATTGGCTGTAGGAATAAATACTTTTTATGTCACCGACTATCTCTGCTGATAAATACTCAAGTACCCTTGGAAGTATCTTTACTAGACTTGAAGAAAGCGAGGGAAAAAATTTAGCTGTATTAATAATTCAGTCTTGCTAGAAAGAAAACTTCGATCGAAATTAATTCACCCTTCAGGCGTACAGGAGAAGCAATATCGATTAATGAAGCTAGATATTATCGCTGAATAAGCACAAAAATTGCCACAGCAAAGACAAAATATCCAAATAGTTTTCCCAGTTGTTTGCTATTAACAAACCGAGTTAAATAAGCACCATAAATTGTCCCTAAACTAGCAGCAATAGTAAAAGAAATCATTAAATTCCAATCTAGATTGACCCGATCGAAATAACCGAGAAATCCTGTAGCAGATTTAAAAACAATAATCGCCAAAGAAGTACCGATCGCTTGTTTCATAGGAATTCCGCCCAATAAAACCAAGGCAGGAATAATTAAAAAACCACCACCTACTCCTACAAAACCCGTGAGGATGCCGACTCCTAATCCTTCTGCGGGAATAGCAAGCCAGCTATACTTGTGTTTTTGTTTTTCGTACTTATTTGGAAAATATAAATCCTTAACAATAGTATTTTTATTATCTTTGCGAATCATAAAAATACCAGCTATTAGCATTACTACCCCAAAGCAAATTAACTGAAAAGTTTCTGTAATAAAAGGTAAGTCGGTAAGTCTAGCACCTAGATAAGAACCAAGCATAGCTGGGGGAGTAAAGATAATGGCGGTTTTGAGATTAACATTACCTTGGCGCCAATGAGGAATAACACCAATTAAACTAACTGTACCGACAATTCCTAAACTCATGGCGATCGCTACTTTCGGATCTAATCCCATGACGTATCTTAAAATTGGCACAGCCAGAATAGAACCTCCACCACCAATCAAACCCAAACTAATACCAATAGCAACTGCTAAAATATGACCGATAACGATCGCAAACATAATATCCCCTCCGCTTACTAATTTGCGGTAAAAAAATATTTTTCAGCTATCAGTTAATAGCTGGAAAACTTCAGTTAATACTGACAGCTGTTGATATTGTTTTTAAACTCTTTGGTTGTAAGGCAGCTTGGCTAATAGCATTGCCATAGCACAAGTATCGGTAATACCAGCCCAGACAAAACCGGCTCCTACAAACCCACTAATAAGTAAAAACCAAGGAGAAACCAAAGCACCTAACAAAGTTCCTGTTAAGACTAAGGAACCAGCCACAATTTGTACCTGGCGCATAATACTAATAGGTGCTTTTTTATTAATTTTGGTTTGATACCCTGCTTCTTTCCAAGCAGTTATCCCACCTTCTAGATGCATAATATCTTTAAAGTTTGCTGCTAATAATTTTTGTGCTGCTTGGCTAGAACGATTGCCGGTTCTACAGTAAAGAACTAATTTATTATTGCTGTTGCTCTTTATTTTGGATGAATTAAAGCTAGATAGAGAAACCAGAATTGCACCTGGAATATTTTCCCTAGCATATTCTGCTGGTTCTCTAACGTCAACTAGAGTTACTGTTTTTAGATCGAGCCATTTTTTAAGAGTACGAGCATCAACGACTTGTAATGTATCTGCACGGGAAACCATTATTTAAACTCCTTATTATTTGTTATTTGATTAATGGTGGAATGGGAAATTAATTCGCCGCAATTTTGGTTAGCTGGGACTGCTTCCAATATTTTTTTCGGGTTGGGTAAGTTGAGATTGTCCATTAGTTCAATAAAGCTGTTGCGGGAAATTAGAGATCCTCCTCGATTAAAACGAGGATTAAATTGCTTTTCTTCGCCGATCGTAGAAACAGTATGCCCCCGATAGTCGTGACCTGGATATACTAAGGTTTTGTCAGGTAAACTAAATAAACGCTGCGTTACCGAATCGTATAAAGTTCCTGCATCTCCACTTTGGAAGTCCGTCCGTCCGCACCCTCGAATAAATAACGCATCCCCAGTTAAAACTAGTTCGCCATTAACTAAATACGCTACGTGACTGTCCGTATGACCTGGGGTAGCGATCGCTTCTATTTTTACTTCTCCTAATTGCAAAACTTCTCCGTCTTTGATGTATCTGTCCGCACAAGCAATGGCTGCTTTTTCTGGCACAATTCCCTTACAACCACTAATCTGTCTTAATTTGCCAGTTCCAGTAATGTGGTCGGCGTGGATGTGAGTTTCTAGGCAATACACTAGGCTTAAACCTAGTTCTTGAATTAGCCAGAGATCCCGCTCTAACTGCTCTAGTACTGGATCGACTAAAGCTGCTTGTTTGGTCAAAGTATCGGCAATTAAATAGGTATAGGTATTGGTTTCTAAATCGAATAATTGGCGCAATAGCATTATCGATCGCCTCCTCTGTTTGACGAGCGATCGTCAAACATCATGGGAAAATTCTAGTTTTTCTTTTTTTTATTATCTTACCATATAGTTATACAATTAGAACAGAAAAAACTGTTATCAATAGAGAGCTGCTAGAAATAGCTCTAAAAATCAATAAAAATATTTAGCAATAACTAATCTTTCGATCGAGAGGGTCTAAAGGCGATGGTTCCTATAAAGGATTGAATTTAGCCTAATTTTCAACCCTTCAGGCGATCGCAACTAAATAAGGATTCGATCGAGTTAGAGTTGTCAAAATTTATTTCTTCTTACCGCCAAACAAACCGCCAAACATACCGCGACTTTTCGATTTAGCAGTAGATGACTTGTCACCCTCACGCCGCTTGTTGGTTTTTGATTCTTGCTTATCTAGCTCTTGTTTGCATTTAATTATTATCGGAGCTGTTGGATCGGCTTGATGAGCCTTGTTAATAAAAATTCTGGCAGATGTGAGCTGATTTTGTTTGAGATAAATTAGACCTTTTAAAGCATTACAACTACTGTTATTTGGGTCAATTTTTAAAGCATCTTCTATTTCTATTCTGGCTTTAGCAAAAATGTTTTTATCAATATATTCTTGTGCGCGACGCAAGTAGGAATCTACTGTTGTTTGTGGAGATGCTGCAGGTTGTGCTTTAGTATTGTCAATCTGTGATTTATTAGTAACTGAAACTGCATTTTTGACTGGCGATTTCGTGCTTTTTCTTGCTTCGCCTGCGGTTATTTTCAAATAAATTGCGTTCAACTCGCTAATTTGAGCAATTATAGTCACAGTTTTTTCTAAAGATTGATATTCTTCTGCGGCAAGAACTTGCAGTACTTTTTTATAAAGAGATTCAGCTTTGCTTCCAGCCTGGGCTAATTTTTTAGCGCTCTCAGTTGCCAGGGTTATTTTATCCTCTTCTTTAGCGAGGCGCTGACCCATTTGTTGCAAGAGTAATTGATATTCTACGCGTAAATTCTTTTTATATAAATTTTGGTAAGCAGGATTAACCAACTCAGATAAAATTTTGCTAGCGTAATCTTGTTCCACATCATTTTTAGCTTGACATCTGTCAGGGTGAAGTTGACGAGCAATTTGCAGATAGCGCTTTCTTACTTGCTTTTCATCTGCACCAATAGGAAGTCCCAAAACAGCATAATGATCTGGAAAATTGAGCTTAAAAAGTCCGTGGTTGATTTGAAGAGGCATCATAGATTGCATCATATTTAATATCAAAAGCCTTGCTTATATTACCTAGTATGTTCTAGATTTTTCTTAACTGAAAAATTAGGGAGAGCA
Source organism: Prochloraceae cyanobacterium (assembly GCA_030065755.1). GTDB lineage: Bacteria > Cyanobacteriota > Cyanobacteriia > Cyanobacteriales > JASJDA01 > JASJDA01. The sequence goes on from JASJDA010000047.1 coordinate 3,984, forward strand.
AGCCGATCGAATTGAATAGGGATTAGGAAAAAATAATCTAACTATTCCAGTTTGCCAAGGGAGGTGTTTCCACGAGAGCCTTGCTGAGACTGTTATGAATTTGACCATTTGTTGCCAAAATTCGACCAGATTCGATTTTTAGGGGACTGCCATCATAAGCGGTGACTTTGCCTCCTGCTTCAGTTAGTATTATTATTCCCGCAACTATGTCCCAAGGACTAATTCCTCTTTCCCAATAGCCGTCAATGCGTCCGCAGGCTACATCAGTTATATCTATTGCAGCAGATCCGCTGCGGCGCACTCCTTGGGTTAAATGGGTCAAATAACAAAATTCAGCATAATTATTGTCAGTAGTTTCTCGGCGATCGTAGGCAAAACCAGTTACCAAGATGGTTTTACTCAATTCCTTTGTCTGAGAAACTTGGATGGGACGACGATTGCAAGTTGCTCCTAAGCCAGAGGCTGCGCGAAGTAATTCATTGCGAAACGGATTGTATACTGCGCCGACAATAGGAACTCCCTCAAATAATAATCCTGCGGAAACTGCGGCAACGGGATATCCGTGAGCGTAATTAGTCGTACCGTCGAGGGGGTCAATTGCCCAGAGATATTCACTGTCTAACTCTCCTAACTTACCAGATTCTTCTGCCAAAATTTGATGTTCTGGTACGTGACGGCGCAAAACTTTGAGAATTTCGGCTTCAGCTAAGCGATCGACTTCCGTTACTAAGTCTCCAGGACGACTTTTTTCTTCAATATTTGTTAATTTTCCCCAGCGCTCTTGTAAAATTGCCCCAGCAGCCATTACTGCTTCTGTAGCAACGTCTAAAAATATTTGCAGTTGTTCGGGAGAATGTTTGCTCATTACTTTATTTTAAGTAGTCACGATCGATATTCTCCCTCTTTTTGGCATCAATCATCATCTAGAGGTAATCCAAATCTAACTTTCCCCTTAGCAAAATAACGACCAAACTGAAGTTCGTACACTTCATCTTCATCTTGAGTCTCTACCTCTAAGTCCGATCGAGGGTAGCTGACACACAGTAAAGCATATCCATCTTCTTTCAATTTTGGCGAGATTCCCATTGCTTCTGGTTGGTAGACTTCCCCTGAAAGAATGCGCACAGCACAAGTGGTACAAGCACCATTACGACAGGAAAAAGGGAGTTGTTCTCCAGTTTTTTCTACGCTGTGTAAAATATAGCGATCGTCTGGTACTGAGAAATTGTGTATTTTTCCGTTTTGACGATCGCGGATTTTGATGTTGTAAAAAATAGTCATGGCTTCTTAGTTTTAGTTGAAAAAAAATAACAAGTAATAAAGAGCGATCGCCTGTAGTATAACTTGCTGCTAAACTACCTTTTGTTAAAACTAGCTAAAACTACTTATAGCAATTTCCCTTATGTTTGCCACAAATAACTCTGAGTGGGAGAGGGGGAGATAGGGAGATGGGGGGATGGGGAGACGGGGAGAGGGTTTATTATCTAATTGAATGATACCTAATTTAAATGCGCATCAGCTTATCAACTGCTTATTAAGCAACGCCCTGCTGTATGGGCTTATTTTGTTGTTTTCGGGGTATATGATGAACAATTCAGTTCAATTTTGGGACAAAACCGCAGAATATTATTCTAAACAATCCATTGCTGACGAAGCAGCTTATCAGAAAAAACTGCAAGTTACAAGAGAATACTTTAAGCCAGACATGGAAGTGCTGGAGTTTGGCTGTGGGACAGGATCGACCGCGATCGCTCACGCACCTTACGTTAAACATATTCGGGCAATAGATTTCTCGTCGAAAATGATTGAAATTGCCCGAAGTAAAGCCGAGGCAAACAAAATCGAAAATGTCACCTTTGAACAATTGACTATCGATGAATTAAGTGTTGGCGATCGCACCTTGGATATGGTGCTAGGACTCAATATTTTGCACTTACTGGAAAACAAGGAAGAAGTAATCGCCAAAGTTTACAAGATGCTCAAACCAGGCGGACTTTTCGTCACCAGTACGGTGTGTTTGGGAGATACGATGAAGTGGTTTAAGATTGTCGCGCCGATTGGAATATTTTTGGGTTTGATGCCGACAGTTGCGGTTTTTACCACGAAAGAATTGTCAGACAGTTTGACCGATGCTGGTTTTACAATTGACTACCATTGGCAACCGAGCAAAAGCATAAGCAAAGGGGTGTTTAAATTTAAAGGGGTGTTTATTGTGGCGAAGAACCCTTATTAAGCAACGCCCAAAATATAGCGATCGTTAATTTTTCTAGAGGAAACAATGTCTTTTTCGCGACGTAATTTTCTGACTTTGGCAAGTACCAGTGCAGCAAGCACCATTTTAGCATTACCTCTCAAGAATTTTTATGCTAGAGCAGCTGCAGGTAAAACTACTTCAGTCGAAGGCTTTGGCGCACTCAAACCCGATCCTAAAGGAATATTAGACCTGCCTGCTGGATTTCAATATCGAGCCTTTTCTCGTACTGGAGATATTATGAGTGACGGACATCCCGTACCTAAAGATCACGACGGTATGGCTGCTTTTCCTGGCTCCGAAGGGACTACTATTTTAGTGCGCAATCACGAAATCAGTCCTAACGAAAAGCCCGCAATAATAGCCCCAGATAACAAAAAATACGATCGATTTGGTTCTGGCGGCACTACTACCCTAATTATCGGCAAAGACCGCCAACTAATTAAAGATTATGCTTCTCTTGCTGGTACTGTACGTAATTGCAGTGGGGGACCAACTCCTTGGGGATCTTGGATTAGTTGTGAAGAAGACGTTTCTACTCCTAATGGCCCTAAAAAAGTTGCTCGCAAACACGGCTACAATTTTGAAGTACCAGCCACAGCAGAATCGTTAGTAGATCCTGTTCCTTTGGTGGGAATGGGTCGCTTTAACCACGAGGCGATCGCAGTTGACCCGAAAACTGGATATGTCTATCAAACTGAAGATCGAGAAGATAGTTGTATCTATCGCTTCCGTCCTCGCCAAAAAGGGAACTTAAAAGCAGGGGGTATTCTCGAAGCTTTGGTAATTAAAGGGATGTCGAAAGTAAATACTAGCAAAAATTTCCCCTTCAGCGAAACAAAAGCAGTTGAGTGGGTCAAACTAGAAGATGTCAACCCCCAAAGAGATTCTCTTCGTTACGAAGCGCAATCGAAGAAAGCGGCAATTTTTAAACGAGGAGAAGGAATGTGTTACAGCAATGGAGCAATCTATTGGACTTGTACTAGTGGCGGTAAAGCGGGTAAGGGTCAGGTCTTTCGTTACAATCTCGCTGCTGAGACAGTAGAATTATTTGTTGAGTCTCCAGGTGCGAAAATACTAGACAATCCCGACAATCTTACTGTCAGTAGCTTTGGCGACCTCTTTTTGTCTGAAGATGGTTGGGGAGAGCAATTTATCGTGGGAGTGAATCGCGACGGCAAATGCTACAAATTTGCCCGAAATGCCCTCAACAATAGCGAATTTGCCGGAATCTGTTTTTCCCCAGACGGACAAACCATGTTTGTTAATATTCAAAGACCTGGCATCACTCTCGCTATCTGGGGTTCTTGGACTTAGGAGATCCCAACTATTTTCCCTCATCCCCCACGATCTCGATCCTTGCATAGGGCTGCACGCGCAGCCCTATGCGGACTCTTCGAGATGGGGGAGGTTTTTTACCCTGGTCTTCTGGTTATCTTGTGGTTTCTAATCCCCACGTAGTTAGAAACCAGCTCGAAAATTAAAATATCTTTAACACCAAAGTAAATAATAAGAATATGGAGCAAAAAGAAAGCTAACTGCAAAGGCATACTTAATTCTAATCCCTGCCACATCAGAATTAAACCGCACATTAGCAAGCACAGAGGTGCAATTACAGCTTGAAAGATGTAAAGAATTATTCCCGTTTCACCAAGTCTGCGCTTTCTCGTCACGAGTAGATAGAATGACAGCCCTATGTAAGCAATAGCTAAAATAAAATCGAAAAAGCCCAGCACAGAAACAAAATTAATCGTAGAATCGCTCATAATAAATTTTTGAATTCGTTTTCCCACTCTTAAATTAAAAAGGTATCAGAAAATTCTCAAAATGTCAGAGTCTTTCAAGAGTAAATAGAAAAATATTTATTAAATTTAAGAAAATTTTCGCTTTAAATTCTCTATGCTAAACTATGTTTTTATCTAATAAGCATTTTGCAGTTTTATCTCTTGTTATCGCGATCGCCCTGAGTTTGGGAGCAGTGAAAACTAATCGCGCTACCTCTACAATAGATAAAGTGGCGCAAGGAATTACAGTTCGCATTGAAGGAACTGGAAGAGGAACCGGAGTCATTGTACGACGAGCTAACAACAAATATACAGTTATAACCAACGCTCACGTACTGCAAAAACCTGGTGTTTACGGTCTAGTTACTTCGGATGGAAAATGTTATTCTATTGCATCTGATACTGTCCGACGGCTTTCTCAAATAGATTTGGCAACTTTTGTTTTTTCGAGTTCTATTTCTTATCCGATCGCCGCTTTAGGAAATTCCGATCGACTTGCTCCAGGTAATACAGTTTACGTTGGGGGTTGGGCTAGTTCTGGTGGAAGGCTCTACAGTCGGGTTTTCCTAGTTAGCAAAGGAGAGCTTACTGAAGTCAATTCTCAACTACCGTGGGGCTATTCTCTATCTTATACTAACTTAGTCAGGGTAGGAATGAGTGGAGGGCCTATTTTAGATCGACAAGGTCAATTGGTAGGCATTAATGGTTTGGTCAGATTAGTTCCTAATTCAGACCAAATTGTAGCATCTGGAATTGAGATTGAGAAATTTAGTCGCTCTTCAGAAAATGTTGACAGAAAAGTTTCTCTTCCATCTTCTTCAGAAATTGATTGTCCTGTAAGATATATTCGATAAGGCTCTATTTACCTAAACTTTATTGAAGTAGGGATTTAAGTTCACTTTTTTTGCTGCTGGAGTTGGTCTTATGGGTTCTAAGGTGGCTGTAAACCAGAAAGTTGACCCGCAATCGACTTGACTTTGTACTCCAATTTCTCCTCCCATTAAATATACTAGTTCTTGACAGATTGCCAATCCTAAACCAGTACTTCGATCGTGGGGATTAGTAGAATCATCTAGTTGTAGTTGGAAAAAACTTTGAAAAATTCCCTCTAGCCGCTCTTCAGGAATACCAATTCCCGTATCTTTAACTGTAAACTTCAACAAAACTTTATTGTTATTTGCCAGTACTTTAACCATCGACATTTCTACAAGTACTTCTCCTATATTGGTAAATTTGATGGCATTTCCGATTAAATTTATTAAAACCTGTCGCAAACGCCTAGCATCTCCTCTTACTGTTTCAGGAATATTTTTATCGATCGATAGCTTTAATTCTATTTTTTTTAAATAAGCTTGATGCTCGAATAAATCTATTACTTTCTTTATGCAATTGTATATATCAAATTCATGATTCAAAAGATTCATTTTTCCCGCTTCTAGTTGAGACAAGTCGAGAATATCTTCGATCGCAGTTAGTAAATGCTGTCCGCTATTTTTCAGTGCATTAACACAATCTCGCTGTTTTTTACTCAAATCGGTAGTCATTAGTAATTCTGTCATTCCCAAGACTCCATTTATAGGAGTACGAATTTCGTGGCTCACATTAGCTAAAAATTGAGATTTGATATTTGCTACTTCTAATGCAGCTTCTTTCTCATTAATTAGTTGTTGTTCGTATTGTTTGCGGGATGATATATTCTGGAGCAAACAAATAATTTCTTTATTGTTATTCTGTTTGGTTTGTAGAACAGATGCTTTTAGAGCAACAGGAATGGAGCGAGGGGTATTTTTAGAGAATAATTCTAATTCTTTTTCTCTCCAATTTCGATCGGGATCGAGTCTAATTATTTCTAAGTGCTGTGGCAATCGATTCTCTTTAAATAAAAATTCAATCGATTTACCAATTAGTTCTTGTTTGTTATAACCAGTTAAAGTAGTAGTTCCAGAATTGATATCTTTAATTTTATTGTTTCCATCGAGAATAATTAGAGCTTCATTTAAAGAATTAATTATTAGGTCTACATAGGATTTAGAGACGTTACTCTCTTTGAGTTGCTCGGCCATCCAATTAAATGAATTAGCTAAAAAACCAATTTCGTCTCTAGACTTTATATCAACCCTAGTATCCAAATTTCCCGCCCCAATATCCCGAGCAGCTTTTTTTAGTTTTAATATTGGTTTGGTAATGGTGTTTTCTAAAAGCTTGGCGAGCAAGATGGAAACAATAATTACAATTACAGTAGAGATAAGATTAACAGCAATAGATAAATCAGCACTGGTTTCTGCTGTCTGAGTCGCAATTTGTAGCTCTTCTAATTCAGCTTCGAGAAGCCGATCGATTAACTCTATAAATTCTTCTTCTGCTTCTTCAAATTTTTCTTGTTTTAATAGTATTTTTTCCCCTTTTACTCGCGATTGCTTTAATTCTAGAATTTCTTTGGCAATTTTATCTAATTTTTGGCTGGTCGCTAAAAGTTGTTTGTAGAGTGCTTTTCTTTCTGGATTGGTAGTTATTTGTATTAATTTAGCTAGAGATTTTTCTAATTTTTTTACCGCTTCAAACCACTCTGATTTTTCCTCTAACTCTGCTTGTTTATATTTTTCTGGAGAGTCGATCGTATTTTGCAATTCACTTTGTATAAAAGCAGAACTGTAGGCTTCAGTTGTCATTCTTAATGAATAGATTTTGCTTCTGTCTAATTCAATAAGTTCGTATATAGTTTCTTCGGTAATGTTTTTATATTTGTTATTCGTATCTTCTGCCGTTCTGAAATTGACAATGCCTAGAAAAGCTCCCAGAGAAGCTAATCCTATAAAACCAGAAATTAATTTACCTTTTAGATTCATCGCTATTAAATGTTGGAACAAATTTTATATAAGATTTTAGTGGTATATTTATTTTGATTGATTGCTAATTCAAAAAAGATATTATGTGATGTTATTCTATACTTTATTTATTCTACATAAGATAGTTAAACAAATCAGACCACTCCGAGCATTATAAAATTGCGGTAGAAAACATGAAAAAACCTCAGAAAGTCTCATTTGGTGCCTGGAAATCGCCAATTACCTCAGATTTAATCGTTTCGAGAACCATAACACTAGGAGAAGTAGTTTTAGATAAGCAAGATGTATATTGGCTCGAAGGAAGACCCTACGAGAAAGGAAGAAACGTTTTAGTGAGATGCACTCCAGATGGTAAAGTAACTGAGGTTATTCCAGAAACGTATAACGTACGTACTCGGATCCACGAATACGGCGGAGGAGCGTATATAGTTGTTGAGGGTACAGTTTATTTTTGCAATTTTTCTGACCAACGTCTCTACAAACAAACAGCAGACAAACAATTCATTCCTCTGACAAAAGAAAACAATAGACGCTACAGCGATGCCGTTATGGATAAAGAGCGAAATCGTTTAATTTGCGTCTCTGAAAAACATTGTAACAGCGATCGAGAGCCAGAAAACAATATAGTCAGCGTCGATCTAAATTCTGGTGAAGTAGAAATATTATTATCGGGTTGTGACTTTTATTCTTCTCCTCGTGTGAGTCCTGACGGTTCTAAACTAGCATGGATTAGTTGGAATCATCCTAATATGCCTTGGGATAGCACCCAATTGTGGGTAGCTTCTATTAATGCTGACGGTTCCCTGACGGACGCAGAATGTATCGCTGGAGGAATTGAAGAGTCTATATGCGAACCCAAATGGTCGCCAGAAGGGATATTATATTTTTCTAGCGATCGACAAGGTTGGTGGAATCTATATCGACGCAATAAAACAGGGACGATCGAGCCTCTATGGGAAATGGAAGCAGAATTCTCTTATCCTCATTGGGTGTTTGGAATCTCTAAATACGATTTTGCTTCTGAATCTGAGATAGTTTGTAGCTATACCCAAAACGGTCGCTGGTATTTGGGGACTATAGATACCCAAAGCAAACAACTACAACCAATTGAGGTTCCTTACACTGGCATTTCCTCGGTAAAAGTTCGCAACAAACAGGTAGTATTTGTTGGAGGTTCCCCAACCGAACCCACTGCTATAGTTCAATTAGACCTAGAAAGCAAAGAAACTCAAATACTTAAAACAGCCAGTGAAATAGAAATTGACCCTGGATATCTATCTATTCCAGAAGCGATCGCCTTCCCAACTGAAAACGGACTAACCGCATACGCTTGGTATTATCCTCCCAAAAACAAAGATTACACCGCACCAGAAGGAGAATTACCCCCTCTGTTAGTAAAAAGTCACGGAGGCCCAACTTCCGCAGCTTCTGCTACATTTAACTTAAGAATTCAATACTGGACGAGTCGCGGTTTTGGCTATCTAGATGTTAACTATGGGGGTAGCACGGGTTACGGTCGAGAATATCGTCAAAGACTCGATGGAAACTGGGGAATTGTAGACGTTGACGACTGCGTGAATGCAGCTAAATATCTAGTCCGACAACAGAAAGCAGACGGGACTAGACTCGCTATTAGTGGAGGTAGTGCAGGTGGCTATACGACTTTAGCAGCTCTTACTTTCCGCGATACATTTAAAGCAGGTGCTAGTTATTATGGGGTCAGCGACCTAGAAATATTAGCCAGAGACACTCATAAATTTGAATCTCGCTACCTCGATCGCCTGGTAGGAAAATATCCAGAAGAGAAAGCAGTCTATGAGGAACGATCGCCCATTCATTTTACCGATCGTCTTTCTTGTCCGGTGATATTCTTTCAGGGATTAGAAGATAAAGTGGTTCCTCCCAACCAAGCAGAAATGATGGTAGAAGCCATAAAAGCTAAAGGAATACCTGTAGCATACGTCTCCTTTCCAGAAGAAGGACACGGTTTTCGTCGCTCCGAAAACATAAAAAGAGCATTAGACGGGGAATTTTACTTTTATTCCCGTATTTTCGCTTTTAAACCTGCTGACGATCTCGAAGAAGTCGAAATTTACGGAATTTAGGTTTAAAAGTCAACTTTAAGATTGGCGACACAATAATTCTTCTATTGCTTCACTATCCAAAGGTCGAGAAAACAAGTATCCCTGAGCATATTCGCAATCTAACTCTTTTAACTGTAATTTCTGTTCTTGAGTTTCTACTCCTTCTGCTACGTGAGTTCGACGAAAGCATTTTAAACTCACTCATTTTTTTAGAAATAGAGACGATCAAACAAGTGTCACTTTATTTAGTTGATCGCTAAACAAATAATTTACTAATTGAAATAGATAAAAAAACGATTAGTAACTGGAATTAATATATAGGCGATAAGCCGACTGTCTAACTTCGCTTAGCGACTAAATAATAAGCAAGTAAATTTGCTTGTTTAAATTACAAATGAGGAAAAAAAAGATGTTTTCTAGCTATATAAGTTTAGAAAAAGCAGGCACCAACAAACTAATTGAAGAAAAAATGCTTATACATAGTATTGGGACAAAAGATGATGTGTTACCGCCAGAGTCAATAAAAATACCCCCAGGCTTAACTGACGGGTCTTCGCCATTATCCGTTATCTTCGGAATTACTCTGGTGATTGGTTCAATCACTAAATTGGTGGCGGTTCTAGTACCTAATGAGAATAAAAAACAGAACAAAAAAGAGTAATTGCGTCAACTCAGCACATTAGGTACTAAGTTGCAAAGATCTCAGATCAACGTGAGTTCGACGAAGTAAAAAGGGATCGAATCAAAGTAGTTGGGGGCTATACCTCCGCACTGCGGAGGTATAGCCCCCTCCTTGCCGACTAAACGGTTTAGTTATAGCGAAAAAATATAGAAGTTCGATCTTTCATCAAGGCGATCGAGAAGATAATACTTTTAGCAAGTTTCTTGTGCAAGCGCAAGCCATATCGTCGCTCGCCTGCTTTAAATCTAAAAAAAATTATCCAAGAAAATAATACACGATCGCGCCTCTCGATCGCGATCGAGCGATTTTGGTATAGTGCAGAACTACATCTTTTACACCTGCTCTACTACTATCAGCTGTTGACACAAAACTATTACTCTGGGGGTTAGCTGCTCAGTTAACTCTCAGAGATAAAAAGGAGAAATAAAAGAGTGGCTCCAGTTGACGTAAGAGTAACTATTGAAAATCTAGCACCAGCAAATGGTACTTTGCTGACTCCTGTTTGGGTTGGATTTCACAACGGTAATTTTGATACTTACGATCGCGGTAGACCTGCTTCACCTGGTTTAGAAAGCATCGCTGAGGATGGCGCTACGGACTTAATATCCCGAGAATTTACTTTGAGTGGCAGTGGTTCAGTTGAGGGAGTTATCGCAGGTCCTGGTGGAAATACTAACGGTCCAATCGATCCTGGAGAAATAGCCACAGCTACTTTTACCATAGATAATCAGGATCCCAGGAGTCGCTTTTTTAACTACGCGGCTATGGTTCTCCCTTCTAATGACGCTTTTGTAGCTAATGGCAATCCTACAGCTCATCGCATTTTTGACGAACAGGGAAATTTTATTGGCGCTGAGTTTATTGTTTTTGGGGGTGAAGTTTTAGACGCAGGAACAGAAGTCAACGACGAAGCAGAAAACAGTACCGCTTTTTTCGGTCAAACAGTTCCCAACACTGGAACTCCTGAAGATGGGTTAGTGCAAACTCATCCAGGCTTTATTCCAAATGGACGTATTTTAAGCGCGCCACAATTCGCCAATGGCGATTTTACTGCTTCGGGTTATCAGGTTGCTCGCATTACGATCGGTACAGCAAACCAACCTGCACCTACACCGCCAGATTTAATCGAAGTTACCGTTAATGTAGAAAGTTTGACTCCTAACAATGGAACCTTATTAACTCCTGTTTGGGTTGGCTTCCACGACGGTAGTTTTGATACTTACGATCGCGGTAGACCAGCTTCACCAGGTTTAGAAAGCATCGCCGAAGATGGAGATGTTAGCGGTATTTCTAGGGAATTTCTTAGTAGCGGTGCTGGTTTAGTAGATGGCACGATCGCGGGTCCTGTTGGAGCAGACGGTCCGATCGATCCTGGAGAAACTGCTAGCTTCACTTTTACTGTCGATCGCTCTTTGGCTAGCAGTCGCTACTTAAATTACGCTTCCATGGTGCTTCCTTCCAATGATGCTTTTATTGCTAATGGAGACCCCACGGCGATCGAAATAATCGACGAAAATGGTAATTTTTTAGGCGCAAATTTTGTTGTCTCAGGTAGCGAAGTTTTAGACGCGGGAACGGAAGTCAACGACGAAGCAGCAAACAGTACTGCTTTCTTCGGTCAAACAGTTCCCAACACTGGAACTGACCAAAATGGAGTAGTGCGAACTCACCCAGGTTTTGTTCCAAATGGACGGATTTTAAGCGCACCACAATTCTCCAATGGAGATTTTACCCAACCTGGCTATCAAGTTGCACGCATCACCGTTACTACCAATGACGTTCCTACAGTTCCTTTAGGTGCTCGTTTTCAAGATAACGGTCGAGGAGAACCGATCGTCGATCTCAGAGGAATTGGCGCTCAACAGGTGCAAGTCTCTCTTGCTGAGGTGACTAGTGATGCTGTTTTTAATAATGTGGTCGGTCTTTACGCGATCGAGGATACTCTAGGAACAGTTGTAGATGAATTTGGCAATAGGTTAACTCCTGGGGATGCTGGTTATGCTGTTGCAGCAATGGGACAGCGAGTAATTACCATAGACCAAAATACTACTACTGTGCAACCAATAACTGGAGGCAACCTTCTCGCACCATTTATCATCGCTAATAATACCGTAGAGCAATTTTTAGCTCAGAATCCCAATAACGAACAAAGAGACGATACAGTCGCCTATTTTTCTTTCCTTGGTGCTAATCCCGATCGCTCAGAACACGTTCGCTTACAAGGAAATAATACCTTTGCATTCGAGGATTTAGCCTTTGGCGGCGATCTTGACTTTAACGATCTATTCTTCCGAGCAGAGTTTTCTGTTGTTTAATTAGATCGATAAGACAAGGAAACACTAGATCCTTCCTTGTCTTATGCTCGGCTGAGCAATTACCATTTGATAAAATTTGATAAAGTGGTATAACTCTCTCGTCAATGACCCAATTTTCTCCTCAAATAGATAGCAATTCCCTTCCTCCACAAAACATTGATGCAGAAGAATCGATACTCGGTGGAATTTTACTCGATCCAGAAGCGCTAAGTAGAATTATCGACCTCATCGAACCAAAAGCATTTTATGTCAAAGCACATCAAGATATATATTCTGCAGCGATCGCGCTTCATTCTCAAGGGAAACCTACAGACTTAATGACGGTCACTACTTGGCTTGCCGATCGCAATTTGCTCGATAAAATAGGCGGTACTAGTAAACTGGCTAATTTAGTCAGTCGCACTGTCTCAGCAGTAAATATCGATCGCTATGCAGAGTTGGTGATGGATAAGTACCAGCGTCGCGAGCTAATTGCTGCTGGTCGCGAAATTGCTGAGTTCGGTTACGATACCGCTAGCGATCTAGAAACTATCTTAGATCGATCGGAACAAAAAATTTTCAGTCTCACTCAAAATCGTCCCCAACAGGGTTTAGTACCAATATCGGATACTCTGGTAGATACTTTTAATAACATTGAAAAACTGCACCAAAATCTCGCACTCCCTGGTATTGAATCTGATTTTTACGATCTCGATGCTATGACTAGCGGTTTTCAGCGATCGGATCTGATTATTGTCGCTGGTAGACCTTCTATGGGAAAGTGTCTTGCTGCAGAATCGGAGATAGTTTTGGCTGATGGTAGTCTAACAACCATTGAAGAAATTTATCGAGGTCGTCGCGATCGCCTATTAACTCTCAACAATAACTCGAAATTTGAGTTTACCTATCCATCTGCTTTTGTCGATGATGGAATTAAGCCAGTATTCCGCGTGACAACTCGTTTAGGAAGGTTTGTTGAAACAACTATTACCCACCCTTTTCTAACTATTTGGGGATGGCGACAACTTTCACAACTCAAACCAGGAATAAAAATCGCTGTTCCCGATCGAATCGATGTATTTGGTTCGGAAAACTTTCCCGAATCGGAAATTATTAAATTATTAGAAAATAGAGATGTAACAGGTGGTGCCTCTACTGGGGTTTTGGTTAAAAATAAAATCAAATACGATTGTTTACCCGATATAGTTTTTAAATTAAAGCGATCGCAAATATCTCTATTGCTCAATCGTCTTTTTGCAACTTCTGGATCTCTCGAATTTAGCAACAAATATATAGTCAAAATCTCACTGACTGCAATTACTAACAAGTTAGCCAGGCAAGTTCAACATCTTCTACTCAGATTCGGTATTATTGCTGCGATCGAACAAATTTATATCCAATTTAAATCTGCTTGGCAATTATATATTACTCATACTAAATCTCTTAAAAAATTCGGCGACTACATTGGATTTTTTGGCAAAGAAAAAGACAAATTCATTACCACAAAATCGAGATTATTTCAAGATATAAAATCTCGAGATTCAGAAATTTATTGGGATGAAATAGTTTCTATAGAAGCCATAGGAGAAAAACAGGTTTACGATTTAACAATTCCAGAAACACACAATTTTGTTGCTAATGACATTTGCGTCCACAATACTAGTTTTGCGCTCAATATTGCGGCTAATATTGCTAAAAAACATCTCTTACCAGTATCAATTTTTAGCTTAGAAATGTCTCAAGAACAATTAGCACAAAGATTGTTGTCTAGTGAAGCCAGAATTGAAAGTAATAAATTGCGATCGGGAAGAATATCTCAAACAGATTTTGAGCCATTAAGTTTGGCTCTAGGAGATTTATCCGAGTTGCCTATTTTTATAGACGATACTGCGAATTTAACTGTAATGCAAATGAGAGCGCAACTGCGCCGCTTGCAAGCAGAAAAAAAACAGCAGTTGGGATTAGTTTTACTAGATTACTTGCAGTTAATGGAAGGTGCAGGAAGTGATAATAGAGTGCAAGAATTATCGAAAATAACGCGAAGTCTCAAAGGTTTAGCGCGAGAATTAAACGTTCCAGTTATTGCTCTTTCTCAACTCAGTCGAGGAGTCGAACAAAGAACAAATAAACGACCAATGCTCTCTGATTTAAGAGAAAGCGGCTCGATCGAACAAGATGCTGATTTAGTAATAATGTTATATCGAGAAGAATATTATCAACCAGATACGCCCGATCGGGGGATCGCGGAGGTAATTATAGCTAAACATAGAAATGGTCCGACAGGAACTATTAAACTGTTGTTTCAACCCGAATTAACTAAGTTTCTGAACATGGAAAGAAGACAAAATTATTAATAGGTTTCAAAATTTTGGATCGTCCCATTTAATTGAGCGGACATGATAATTAAGCAAGAATCTCCTCAATCATTTTTCGGGCATACCTTACTCCTATAGGGTTAGTGTTCAAATAATAGGGAATGAAGATGACAGCTTGAGATAAAGCTTGACCTCGACCTCTTGCCCAAGTTGCATCATCAACGTTTAAAGCTTCGCGGAATACTTTTCGACTCTCACCAGAGAAGAGACTCCATGCAATCATTAAGTCACACGCAGGATCTCCTACACCCAAGCCTCCAAAGTCGATAACAGCACTCAAGCGACCTCGCTCGAATAGCACATTTCCAATTAATAAGTCGCCATGAAACCAAACAGGTTTATTATTCCATTCAAGTGCTTGAAGTGCTTCCTCCCAGACAGCAAATGCTGCATTCGTATCGATAGTATCCTTCAAGGTAGCAATAGACTCGCGAGTCAGTTTATCTCTAGTTTTTAGAGACACGCCACGTAAGTTATGCTCTTCGGCGATCGGACCACCTATTGCATCAATTTGTTGCAAAGCCGTTATGAATTGTGCTAACTCAATCGCCGTCTGGCATGGGTCTGCGAGCTGCTCAATTGAAGCATTTTCACCTTTAAGCCATTTATAAACAGACCAATTATAGGGATATTTTTCATCAGGTTCACCCTTAGCAAGTGGTAAAGGGATGGCAAGTGGCAGATGCGGAGCAAGGCGGGGCATCCACTTGTGTTCTTTATCAACTTGAGCTTCCGCCCAATCAATTCGAGGAAGTCGTACTGACAGATCTTGACCTAATCTAAAGATGGCGTTATCTGTTCCAGCAGAGACAACAGGTTTAATAGCCAGATTAGCCCACTGAGGAAACTGTGAAGTAATTAGGCGGCGCACGAGAGATACTTCGGTACTTACCTCGTTAGCGTGCATTTTTTTAGAGGACATGAATGAGTGTGCTGAGTGTGCTTTAGACTTAGGGAATAGGGAACAGAGGTATTTGAGCTTTTTTTATTAATAAAATGTATTTCTTATCTCTCCAGTTAGTTTTGAGAAATGGTACGATCTCAAAATATCAATTTTTGATATATCTCGTTTAGCTTGGCGTGAATTGCTGGAGGTTTAGCTGTAAATTTCAGGTAAAAATCCGCTTTTTTTGCTTTTTTTTCCAGTACTTTAGCATAGATATCTTGCCTCAACTGAGCTGATTTTTGCTGCAAGAAATTAAGTTTAATGTTGTCTAGCGGCTTGGGGATTTGCTGGTAATTTTGTTCTTGGCAGCTAATTTCTGCTCCCCGAGCAGAAAGTTTGACTATCTTGCCTAAAAATGCTCGCTCGGCATTATCTTTACCCTCAAGAATCGAATATTCTACAGGTATATATTCGGGTAGGTGGAAGAAGATTTCTTCTTCTGGCGCTAGATAGAGATTGTGTTTTCCTCCTATGCCTCCCACTTCATAGATAGTAATTGGTTTTTTGACACCTTTAGGGGAAACTTGCCTCTGTGAGAGGACTTGCACCAGCGACTCTACTTCTTTAAGGGTAGTCTCGGAAATCAAAATTTGACCGCCCACGGTGTAAGATTCTATTCGATAGGTAAGATTTACTTGAGAGCCAACAACGCCGTATTTAGTCCGTTTTTCCGAGCCGATATTGCCAATTACCACTTCCCCCGTATGGATGCCAATGCCCATTTCTAGAGGAGGGAGACCCCACTTTTTCATTTGCTCGTTAACTGACACCATCGCTTGCTGCATTGCCACCCCACAAGCCACAGCCCTGTGAGGGTCGTCTTCTCTAGAGTTAGGAACGCCAAAGACAACCAAAATTCCATCTCCCATAAACTCAATAATGGTTCCGCGATACTGGGTAATCACGGAAGCCATACGCTCTAGATAGAAATTGAGAATTTTGATGACTTGTTCAGAAGATAAGCTTTCGCTCAGAGTAGTAAATCCTCTGAGATCGGAGGTAAAAATGGTAACTTTTCTCCGTTGACCTCCTAATTTTAGTCCCTCTGGTGTTGCTAACAAACTGTCTGCCACTTCATCAGCAACATAACGTCCAAAAGCTTCGCGAATATAAGCTTTTTCTAGTTTAAGTTTTTCGTTTTGGAGCAGATTTAAGTGGGTTCTGATACGAGCTAGCAGTTCGTCTTTGACGATTGGCTTAGTCAGATAGTCATTTGCCCCCATTCGCAATCCAGTTACTAAATCCGAAATGCGGTTTTTAGCAGTCAACAGCACAACTGGTAATTCATCTAGCTGCCACTGGGAGCGGATTTTTTCGATAACTTCATAACCGGTGATTCTCGGCATCATCACGTCTAGCAAAATCAGATCGGGTTTAAAACCCCTTTCTAATAAAGCCAGAGCTTCTTGACCGGATGAAGCTTGAGTAATTTCATATTGACACAAACAAAGGTAGTTATTTAAGACCTGCAAATTTACTGGATCGTCATCCACAATTAAAATCTGCCACGCTCTTGCTGAAGAGTTTTCTTGGCTTATCGCACACATAAATTGAGGATGGAATTGGCTGCTAGTATCCGGTTGTAAATCCCCCAGAGCCGATTGAGTTTCTTCTCCGCCAGAGTCTATCGACAAAGGAGAAACCGAGTCAGAGCCGATTTTAGCTAATTGGGGTGATTGCTCGGAAATTGGCAACAGGAAAGTAAATTTTGACCCCACTCCTGGAGTAGATTCAACACTAATAGTTCCCCCGTGTAACTCTAATAGCTTTTTAGTAATTGCCAGACCCAAACCAGTCCCGCCGTAAACTCTAGCAGTGGAACCATCAGCCTGTTCAAAAAATTCAAAAATTCTGTCTAATTTATCTTCTGGGATGCCAATCCCCGTATCCTGCACCGAGATAGCCAAATAATCAGATTTTGGACGATCTTCTCTTCTCGTCGTCTCTCCATCTTCACTCAATAATTGTGCTGAAACTTCTACCCAACCGCTGTCGGTAAATTTAATCCCATTCCCAACTAGATTGTAAAGAATCTGTTGCAGACGATTTTCATCAGCTAATACTGGGGGTAAATCTGGAGAAATATTATTTTTTAGTTCCAAATTTTTATTACCAATTAAAAGGCGACTGACAGTTAAAACTACTTCTGTTATTTCTCGTACCCTCACAGCTCTGAGTTGAAGTTTAATGTCTTTGTGTTTTAGTTGAGAAAAATCGAGAATGTCATTAACCAGGGTTGACAAGCGTTTTCCACTAGCTGCGATCGCCGCTAGATTAGCAAGGGTTTGAGCGGGAAGTGTTCCCGTAGCTCCATCAACTAAAGACTCTGCAATACCAATAATCCCGTTGAGGGGCGTTCTTAGTTCGTGGGATGTATTTGCTAAAAATTCATCTTTAAGTCGATCCAAACGCTTCATCTGTGCATTTTGTACTTCTAAAGTGGCAAAAGATTGTTGCAGTTGTTTTGCCATATTATTAAAAGATTGAGCTAATTCTCCTAATTCATCGCTCCGCTCTATTTTGACTTTTTCTGACCATTTTCCTGTAGCAATGGATTTGGCTGCATTGTTTAAGTTTAAAATTGGTTTAATTATCCAACTAGAAGTTAAGTAACCGAAGATTATCGCTATTACTAAAGCGATCGTTGATAGAGTAAGCGTGGTGCGGTTATTAGCTTGAATTTGGGCAGTAAAGTCTGATTCGGGCAATATTACAACAATTAACCAGTTAAGACCAGATAGATCTTGATATCTTAAAATCTCTACGAAATGCTGCTTCTTATTGTATTTAAAGTTAAGTCGAACGTTTTCATTAATATTATTGTAGTCGCTGAATTGTTGTTTTAAATACTTTGCCGTTGCTTGAATGAGAGGATCGCTGCTATTTATAACATTGAGACGTTGGTATTTTTGTTGCTGTTTATCGAATCTGAAAATAGATTCATTAGTTGAAGTTCCTACCAGTAATCCAGAATTCTCGATGATAAAAGTTTTTCCTGTCTTGCCAATTTCAAGCTGACTGAGGAATTGGTTGATATTTCCCAGACTAACATCTACCGCAATAACTCCCAGAAGATTGCCTGTTGGAGCGTAAATTGGTTGACTAGAAGAAACAAAGATCTTATCAGGGTCAAAACCTTGGTAAATTGGGGTCCAAATCCCTCTACCTGCTTTTACTGCTTCAGTATACCAAGGTCGGAGCCTCGGATCGTATTTGGATTTTACTGTTACCCTTTTTGCTCCTGTACGATTTCCCAGTCGATCTAAAGCATAATAATTATTTTGGTAACTTGTTGCAGAATTGGAAATAACTATCTCTAGAAACTGCTTATTATCGTTACGAAAAATACCATAGTATTCTCCTTGCTGAGAACCTAAAGAAAGCCAACTAACATTATTAAATTGCTGCATTATTTGCCAGAGATAACGCTCTGTTTTAGCACTGCGAACACTTAAATCTAAACTTAATTCCCTTCGTTCGAGAGCATCAACTGTCAGTTGATTAATGAGATGAACCTTTGCCGTATAATTTTCTATATGCTTTTCAATCTTTAAAGTTATTTCCTTACGTAACTGACTAACAACATAATTAATGGTCTTCTGTCCGTTTCTATAGGAAAAATAACCTACCAACCCTACTACTGCACAAATTTGCAAGACAAAAGGAACAATTAGGATCGTTCGTAAACTAGCTCCCCTAGATTTATTAATAACTTTTCTCAAAACAGATGTTATAGACATAGCACTTAGGGCTTGTTTTAAAACTATAAGCACGTGATGATGGAAGCTATAGTTAGCAGGTTCAGGTAGTTTTCAGCTATTCTTCGATAGACATAATGCTTTAATCTATAATTTACAAACAACGCGAAAACCTATGCTGCTGAGACGATAATCTTCCCACGCCCAATCGCGACTAGCAGAACGAATTAACAAAGGATTATTTGTGAAAGCTCCTCCTCTTATGCATCTGGTATTAGAAAAAACAAAATCAGAGTTTTCTTCGTCAATCCAAGCACTTCCATCAGAGGGAGCGCCTTGATAATTATCGTGCCAACGATCGTCGCACCATTCCCACACGTTTCCATGCATATCGTATAGCCCAAAGGCGTTAGGTGGAAAACTATCTATTGGTGTAGTTTCGTCTCGCAACTTACCTTTTGAAGTAAAACCATAAGAATAAGTTCCGTCAAAGTTGGCTAGCTCGGTGGTGATAGTTGCACCAAAGTGAAACGGTGTAGTCGTTCCTGCACGACAAGCATATTCCCATTGTGCTTCGCTAGGAAGTGAAAAGTTTTTTCCTGTCCTCTGCGAGAGTTTTTCACAGAATTGTTGGCAATCATGCCAAGAAACTAGCTCCACAGGTTGTTTTTCCTCTTGAAAGTAGGAAGGATTATAGCCCATGACAGTTATCCATTGTGCTTGGGTGATTGGATATTTGCCCATGTAAAAAGAAAGTACTGTTACGGGTCTTGAGTCAAGGCTTTCACTATCTTTATGTCCTTCTTCACTTTCTGGCGATCCCCTCATAAATGTCCCTTCAGGAATAGATACCATTTCTAAAACAACACCTTTTCCTAAATCGACACTAACAAATTTAGCTTTTTTTGTTTCTCGTTCGATTTCTTGTCCTACATCGTTAACGGTAATGACTTCAAAATTAAAAGTTTTTAAAGAAGAGATTAAATCTTGCTGACTTGGTACTAAAGAGTCGGGTGGGTTCTCAAAACGACGCAGTCGTCTTGAAATGATTCGCATGACTTGTAAAGAAAAAGAAGGATCCTTTTGAACGAGATAGCTAAACTGTTTTTCATTAATAGGGATAAGCTTACATTCAGTTCTGGCTATAGCTGTCGCACTGCGAGGTTGGTTATCTAATAATCCCAGTTCGCCTAAGGTTTCCCCAGCCCCGATGGTGTTAATTAATACTTCATTTATTGAAATTTCAATTGTTCCCTCTAAGATCGCGTACATCATGCCTTCTGAATCTTGACCTTGACTAAAAATAGTCTCATTGGGAACATAAGTAACTATATTCCGGCGATCGAAAAATCTCATGTTTGTGAAATTGGATAGATTAAGTTTTTCTGTCATTAAGCTATCTTCCTTTTTTCTGAGCTATTTTCAATTATTTTTGCTTCTTCCCTCTTTTTGGCGATCGCAGCTCAAAAATGAACTCACAGAAATCCTGATTTGTCAAGATAATTTAGATGTGCCTGATCTTTTCTACAATAAATAATGCTTCTGAGATTTCCATGTTTTTCTTGAAGGAATTGTTGGTTCAATCTGACGAAGAAACTGTTGATTCTTGTATCTGTAAAATACTTCCGACTTCCGACTTCTAACTTCCGACTTCTTCAATATCTTTTATTATGCTAACTAGAGCGAAGAAATTATTAATCATATAAATTTCATAAAAAATCTCATATAAATTCTCATATACAGGATTATTCTGATGCCTCGGACATTGTAACCTTTTGTCAATTGTGGCGTAAGTTTTTGTAAAGTTTTCTAATTTGAAAACAAGAAACGAACGAAGTGAATTATGCTCGATCGAGACATCAGTCCTGGTTTTTGATTACTGAATCGCTGTTCTAGGCTAGAGATTACAACTATTAGTGCGATCGAGAATCCCCACTATTCTTATATGGAGAGACCAAAAGTCCTTCCCTTGTTCCATACGTCGAAATACGCGCGCTGGAAGGTGTCCTTCAGGGACATTTTGGTTAAACCTTTCCCACAGAAAATCATAGGACATCCATATATCTCTTTTGCTCCATCCAACCTTATTGCCTAAAGCATTGGGGGATTTCGCTAAACTTTGGTAGATTTTATTCTGAATGCTAAAACCAAAGCGACCTTCACTATAATTTTGCCAAAGAGAGTTGATGGTATTCAAGTCGTTACAGGAGAAATTTTTGAGAGATTCTTTGGTTAAATTACTTTTATTTTCTGCCTTGACAGCTTGGAGCATAACTGTGTATGTTTCTAAGTCTGCTTTTTTCCAATTGCCTGCTTCTAAGTAATTGCGCAGTTGGGTGTAGTCAACTCCTTTATCACTTTTTAATTCAACTTGTTGGTTAATTTCTGCGCTCGTCTCTTCGGGTTGTTTATGTTTTGCTATCTTCGCGTCCTCTTTGACTGGTGCTGCCCACTTTTCTGAGACTGCTAATGGGTCTTTATCTATGCTTTTTGTATCTGGATTGAGATCTATATCAGGATCTAGTTTTTGTGCCTTTTTGTAAGCAGCGATCGCTTCTTTTACTTTGCCCTCTTTTGCCAGTCTTTGTCCTTCTGTTACTTTAGCTGGCGCTGCCCATTTGATGGCAACAGCTTTTGGGTCTTTATCTATAACTTTTGTATCTGGATTGAGATCTATGTCAGGATTTAGTTTTTGTAGTCTGCGGAAGATGATAACTGCAGCTTTTAGTTCATTTGTTTCAGCCAGTCTTTTGCCTTCTTCCAAAAAGCTTGGATGAACGGGATAGTCGGAACAAGTCAAATGGTACTTTGACAGCGGTTCTTTGATAAAGCTTTGCCACTCATCTACTCTTAAATTACGCTTCAAACGGCTACAGGCTCGAGCGATCAGCGCCCTGGGGGAAAGCTCGTGTAGTTGGGCGGTATTATCCCCACTGCCAGTTGCTAGATATTTGCCGTCGCGACTGAACACCTCTGCTCTCACCTCCTCCTGGTGAGTGATGCGGGCAATTTCTTTGCCGCTTTTTACTTCACTGATGCGGGCAGTTCGATCGTCACTGCCAGTTGCCAGATATTTGCCATCGGCACTAAACGCCACTGCATTTACCCAGTCCTGGTGGGTGATACGGGCGAGTTCTTTGCCGCTTTTGACCTCAATGATGCGGGCGGTTTTATCATTACTGCCAGTTGCCAGATAGCTGCTGTCGGCACTGAACGCCACTGCGTTTACCCAGTCCTTATGGGTGATGCGGGCAATTTTTTTGCCGCTTTTGACCTCAATGATGCGGGCGGTTTTATCATTACTGCCAGTTGCCAGATATTTGCCGTCGGCACTGAACGCTACTGTTTTCACCCAGTCTTGGTGGTTGATGCGGGCGAGTTCTTCGCCGCTTTTGACCTCAATGATGCGGACGGTTTTATCATTACTGCCAGTAGCCAGATAGTTGCCGTCGGCACTGAACGCCACGTCCCAAACATATCCCTGGTTCTTGATGCGGGCGATTTCTTTGCCGCTTTTGACCTCAATGATGCGAGCGATTTTATCTCTACTGCCAGTTGCCAGATAGTTGCCGTCGCGACTGAACGCTACTGCATTCACTGAGTCTTGGTGGTTGATGCGGGCAATTTCTTTGCCGCTTTTGACCTCAATGATGCGGGCGATTTTATCTCTACTGCCAGTTGCCAGATAGTTGCCGTCGCGACTGAACGCCACTGTATTTACCGAGTCCTGGTGGGTAATGCGGGCAATTTCTTTGCCGCTTTTGACCTCACTGATGCGGGCAGTACGATCGTCACTACCAGTTACCAGATAGTTGCCGTCGGCACTGAACGCCACGTCCCAAACATATCCTTGGTCGTTGATGCGGGCAAGTTCTTTGCCGCTTTTGACCTCAATGATGTGGGCGGTACGATCGTCACTACCAGTAGCGAGGTAGTTGCCATCGGGATTAAACGCCACTGCATTTACCGAGCCCTGCTGGTTGATGCGGACGAGTTCTTTGCCGCTTTTGATCTCAATAATGTGGGCGATTTTATCTCTACTGCCAGTTGCTAGATAGTTGCCATCGGCACTGAACGCCACTGCATTTACCCAGTCTTGATGGTTGATGCGGGCGAGTTCTTTGCTGCTTTTGACCTCAATGATGCGGGCGATTTTATCTCTACTGCCAGTTGCCAGATATTTGCCATCGGCACTGAACGCTACTGCATTCACCCAGTTCTGATGGGTGACGCGGGCAATTTCTTTGCCGCTTTTGACCTCAATGATGCGAGCTATATTATCATTACTGCCAGTTGCCAGATATTTGCCGTCAGCACTAAACGCCACTGCATTCACCCAGTGGTGATGGTTGATGCGGGCGATTTCTTTGCCGCTTTTGACCTCAATGATGCGAGCGGTATTATCATTACTGCCAGTTGCCAGATATTTGCCGTCAGCACTGAACGCCACTGCATTTACCCAGTCTTGATGGTTGATGCGGGCGATTTCTTTGCTGCTTTTAACCTCAATGATGCGAGCGGTATTGTCATTACTGCCAGTTGCCAGATATTTGCCATCGGCACTGAACGCCACTGCATTCACCGAGTCCTGGTGGGTGACGCGGGCAATTTCTTTGCCGCTTTTGACCTCAATGATGCGGGCGATTTTATCTCTACTGCCAGTTGCCAGATAGTTGCCGTCGCTACTGAATGCCACTGCATTTACCCAGTCTTGATGGTTGATGCGGGCATGTGATATGGGTAAAAGTTCGAGGCTGTTGCGTAGAGTGCGATCTGCTTGCAGCGATAGATCCCCTAGCTCTTGGAATCGCTTCATTGATTCGACCGCTAGTAAGGCACTCGTTTCATGCAAATCTGGGTATTGACTTCTAATCCATTCCGATGTACTCGCTAACTGACGAGCGAATGCCTTTTGGGCTTGTTTATTTGCTTCTTTCCACTGATATCCAGCGAAGATGGCGAATCCAGCAAAGATGACAGATGCGATGGAAGTCGCCATGAGCTGACGATTTCTAAGTTGTTTCTCTTGCCGGAGCTGACCCTCGCGCCACGCCACACTAGCATCAATAAATTCCTTTTGCAAAGAAGTTGCTGGCGGTTGTTTGCGATCTTGTTGAGCATCTAAGAGCCAGTTTTCTGCAATAGTCAGCTCGCGGCCCCGTAACAGTAAATCTTCGCTTCTGTCTTTTTGCTTCCATTCCCGCGCCTTGTGGTGCCATTTACTGTGACTTCTCACATAATCTCTATCTGTATCGAGAGTTCTGACCAACTCATTAAAATTGGCACTAAAATCTCCACCGTGCCGCTTAAAATCAATCCACTGTATTTTGGCTAATACTGGATGCAATTTTTCGGGTGATACTTCTGCGTGCAGTATGGTAATAAAGCGCTTATTCAATTTTTTGGCATATTCCACCTCATCAGCACAATAAGGTGAATTGACCGAGCGCGGGGAAATCACAAAGATAAAGTTATCGCAACTTTCAATTCCTCGATATATTTCTTGCTGAAAATCAACTCCCACAGCAATGCTTTCTTGGTCAAACCAAGTAGTTTTACCCAATTCCTGGAGTGCATCATTTAATTTCCTGGCAAAATCTGAATCAGCACGGGAATAAGAGATAAATACTTCAAGTGACTCTTCTTTCGGATGATTGAGACTTTCAGCAATGAACTTTTCGTGTAAAGCTAGGGGAGGACGATCGCTTCGCTCTTTGGCGACTTTCAACCAAGCGCTCATATGTTCGAGATTATAACCCCGCAACAGCAGGCTGGGGTTTTTATTTTGCTCCTGCCATTTTAGTGCTTTAACTAAGAGGATTTTGTGATACTCGTAATACGACGGCTCCTCGTTTAATTCTTTTAATAATTTTTCCACCCCTTCACGATATTTAAATTCATTTTCATACCCTGTTAGATCGATAAATTGTAAGGATAATATCTCCAGGGGAAATTCATCTAAATTGTTAGGTTTAATTAGCAGGGTAGGTTTAATTAGCAGGGGAATAATACGCTTATTATATTCTAAAGCTCGTGCTAATTCTTGCTGACAGTAGGACGATTGCAGCGCATCTGGGGAAATTAAATAAACAAAATTATCTGCTCCTTCAACTCCTCGATTTATTTGCGACAGGAATTCCACTCCGGTTTTGATATCGGTCTTATCGGTCCAAATAGTAATCCCCTTTCTCATCAAGCTTTTACCAATTTTTTCCTTGACATCTTTATCTTGTTCTGAGGCAGCCAGAAACACCTGGGTCATTAAGTTATTGGCATTCTTGATGCTTTCGCAAATAAACTTGCAGTGCAAATCAGTAGGAACGCAAGGCATCTGTTCGTCTGGAAATTTTGTGGCTAACCAAGCTTGTGCTTTTTTTCTTTCCTCGCCAATTAAAAGATCTTTATTTTTTTGATTATTTTTCGACCATTCTAAGGCTTTAACTAATAATTTAGTATGCTGTTTGACATAATCACTATGTAGATTAATCGTTTGAATTAACTTGACAAAAGACTCTTTGAAATTATCAATTTGTTCTTGAAAAAATATCCAATTTACTTTTCTAATTATCGGGTGCATCTGCCCCCGAAATTTTTCAGAATTGACGTGCAGTAAAGGGATAATTCTTTTGTTATAGCTAACAGCTAATTCAATTTCTTTATAACAATAGAGAGATTTAACTGAATGAGGGGAGATGATAAAAATAAAATTATGGGTTCTTTCTATGCCATCATCAATTTGATGCTGCCAATCTACACCTGGGGGAATGTCTTGTCGATCGAACCAGACTTTTAACCCTTGTGCTGTTAACATATGATAAACTTTTGTTGCCAAAATTTTACTGTCGGCTCGTCCGTATGATATGAAAGCATCAAAAAATTGACTCATTTTCTTGTCCTCCAAACTCTTAGGAGAAAAGGTCTTGTCTAAGACTACAACGGCGATCGCCTAGATTCCGGTCTTATTCGCTGGACTTTAGAAAAACGATCGAGGATTTAGTAATTTAAAACTTTTACTGCACTCGATTTAGCAGCGATCGAGGGTCATAAATGAGCGATCGTTCGCTCTTGTAGGTTGGGTGAAGAGGTCGTTGACACCGACTAAAGAAAAAATGAAAGGGAAGGCTGAAATGCCTTTGGCAGCAATGTAATATTTGCCTATACTTTTTTTAACTATAAGTTGAATGAAAAAATTAACAGAAGTAGGTACAGAAATATTTGTTGTGGAAAGATTGCTCGATCGAGATTTCTGCAACCACATACTCCAAATAACAGAACAGTTTCAGTTAGAACAAGCTGGAATTGAACTGAAAAAAATCGATACTCAAATTCGCAGCAATAGTTCTCTTTATCTGGATACTAACCATTCTCTACTAAAATCGACTAACGATTTATTGCTAAAAAAGGTGGGGGTTATTCAGAAGTTACTTTATCAACATTATGGCATCGGCTTTTTTTACTCTGAAACTTGTACTATTCTGCGCTACGAACCAGGACAATTTTACAAGCGCCACGTAGATAATTTGTTATTGCGAAATCGATTTGATGAAGCTTCTAAGGGAATTCCCATTCGCGATGTTAGTATTGTCGGTTATCTTAATGAGGATTTTGAAGGGGGCGAAACTTATTTCGATCGCCAAAATTTAAAGCTCAAGCCTGAGATGGGTAATGTTGCGGTTTTTCCTGCTTTTTGGACTCATCCACATCAGTCTCTTCCTGTTACTAAGGGGGTGAAGTATTCTTTTGTTACTTGGCTTTATCATTAGAGCTGAAGGGAGACGACTCATGAAATCATAAGTCTTTTGTACGATCGATCTCAATTGAGTTCCGAGCATCGAAGAGAGGGGGAAGTTCACTTTAGGAATCAATGAAATTTTGAGCAGTTTTTGCCGTTTGATTGAAGAGAATTTTTCTACTTTCTTCATTGACGATCGATGGGGTAGCAAACTGCTGTTGTTTTTCGTAGGCGCGGACTACAGCAGATCGAGAACCTATATTCTCAAACCAGCGCTTCAAGTTAGGGAAGTTTTCCAGCTTCTGTTGCTGCTTCTGATAGGAAACAATCCAAGGATAGCAAGCCATATCAGCAATCGAATATTCTCCTGCTATATAATCGCCTCCTTTTAACCTCTTGTCGAGTACGCCGTAAAGCCGATTAGTTTCTCCTATGTAGCGATCGATAGCGTAGGCAATTTTTTCTGGGGCGTATTGCACAAAATGATGGTTTTGTCCCGCCATTGGCCCTAAACCCCCTATCTGCCAGAATAACCATTCTGTTACCGTTTTGCGCTTGCGTAGATCGGCAGGAAGGAATTTGTTAGTTTTCTCGGCGAGATATAGTAGTATAGCCCCCGACTCAAAAACAGAAATAGGATCGCCACCGTCTTCTGGATCTTTATCCACAATTGCAGGCATTTTATTGTTAGGCGAAATCTTGAGAAAATCAGGCTTAAACTGGTCGCCAGCGCCAATATTAACTGGAACAATTTTGTAATCTAGTCCAGCTTCTTCTAGGAAGATAGTGATTTTATGACCGTTGGGTGTGGGCCAGTAGTATAGTTCGATCGCCATTGCTAGATTTCAATGCAATAACTCAAGGCTATCATCGATCGCTGCAAACATATATAAGTAAAAATACAACGGCTAGATGGGAAGTAGCACTAAAGATGAAAATTCCTCCAATAGAAAAAAAATATATATTTGTCGGCATTGGCTTGATTACTCTAGGCATGCTGGTGCTAATTGTATTGATAAGAGTCGCTACGATCGCTGCTGGTTACAAAGCTAAAGTTCTTTGCTCTGGAGTATTTGTTTCTAATCGCCAACCAGATTCTATTCTCAATCAAGAGCTATCAGATGACATTAGAATCAAAGCAATAAAAGTCGATGTAAATCGCCAAGAAAAAACAGTTACTAGCTTTTTATGGTTAATTCCTCTCAGAAAAGCTGTTTTTCGTCCAAAATTAGGTTGTACCTTAGCAATAGATACTTCTGTCGACCAACTTCGCGTTCAAGCTCGTGCATTGCTTGGGGTTTCTTCTTCTCAACAAGTAAATTTGCTCCCCACTAGAACCCTATCTTCACCCTCTTCTGCTCGACTCGAAAAAGTATTAGATGATGCTTTCAGAGAAAATGACCCTGAGAAACTGAAAAGAACTTTAGCAGTGGTAGTAGTTCAAGAGGGTCACGTGATTGCCGAACGCTATAGAGGAGAAATTACCCCACAAACGCCGCTAGCAGGATGGTCGATGACCAAAAGCGTGATTAATGCCCTAGTGGGCATTCTAGTACAAGAAGGAAAACTTTCTCTCCAAGACCAAAAGCTGATTCCCCAGTGGCAACAAATAAACGAACCTCGCAGCCAAATCACTTTAGAGCAGTTGTTGCAAATGAGTAGCGGTCTCAAATTTCAGGAAAACTATAGCAATCCCTTATCCGATGTAGTCGTCATGCTCTTTGGTCGTCCCGATAGTGCTGATTACGCTGCTAATAAACCCTTAGCTTTTAGATCGGGTGCTCATTGGTCTTATGCTAGCGGCACTACCAACATTATTAGCCAAATTGTCCGCCAGACAATAGGAGGTACGAATGTAGATTATTGGATATTTCCCCGTCGTAAATTGTTCGATCGTTTAGGTATGAGCAACTCGATTATGGAGGTAGATGCCGCAGGAAATTTTGTAGGTTCATCTTTTATGTATGCCACTGCTAGAGATTGGGCTAGATTTGGTCTACTATATCTTCAAGATGGAGTTTGGCACGGAGAGCGTATTCTTCCCCCAAATTGGGTTAATTATTCCGTTACACCTGCTCCTCAGGCACCTTTCCAAATGTATGGCGCTCATTTCTGGCTGCGCATTCCTTCTGAGTCGGGAAAATCACTTTCACTCCAATCTTTGCTTCCTTCTGATACTTTTCATGCTTCTGGTTTTCAAGGTCAGTTCGTTACTATTATTCCTTCAAAAAAATTAGTCATAGTGCGTTTAGGACTGAGTCAAAGCGAAGCATGGAATCACGAATTTTTTGTCCGACAGATTTTAGAAGCTCTATAGCTATGTGTAATTAATACTGATGCCAAGTCGTTTACTAAACACTGGTGATGGGATTGTTAAAAATAACCATCTGAAAATGTAGCTAATCTGTCCTGTTCAATTAATATTGAAGAGCTTGCCTTTAGTTTTTGTTAAGTATGGAAAGTCAAACTTGAAAAAACAATTTTCTTTAACTGATAAATGGTTAGTAACTGCCATCATGGTAGTATCCCTTCTTTTGGTGGGTATAAATAGTTTTGTCATTCTTAATCCTGGTCAGGCTGGAGTAATCACCATCTTAGGAAAAGCCAGAGACGGAGTCTTGCTGGAGGGAATTCATTTTAAACCGCCCTTGGTTTCCACCGTAGACATCTACGATCTGACTGTACAAAAATTTGAAGTAGTAGCACAAAGTTCCACCAAAGATCTTCAGGGATTATCAGCGCGTTTTGCGATTAATTTTCGTGTCGATCCCTTATTAGTCGTTAAGATTCGCCGAACACAAGGAACTTTAGCTAATCTGGTTTCTAAAATTATTGCTCCCCAAACTCAGGAATCGTTTAAGATTGCTGCGGCCTTGAGGACAATAGAAGAAGCGATCGTCAAAAGAAATGAACTCAAGCAAGATTTTGATGGGGCTTTAAGTGTTCGACTAGAAAAATATGGAATTATTGTACTCGATACCAGTGTAGTGGATTTAGACTTTTCCCCTAAGTTTGCCAAGGCCGTAGAAGAAAAACAAATCGCTCAACAGAGAGCCAAAAGAGCTATTTATGTGGCTCAAGAAGCTGAACAAGAGGCTCAAGCTTATGTCAACCGTGCCCAGGGTAAAGCCGAGGCTCAAAGATTACTAGCTGAAACCTTGAAAGCCCAAGGTGGTCAACTAGTATTGCAAAAAGAGGCAATTTCCGCCTGGAGAGAAGGGGGCGCTCAAATGCCTCAGGTCTTAGTAATGGGAGGAAAAGAGCGTACTGGGGTTCCTTTTCTGTTTAATCTTGGTGATATTCAGCAATAACAATAATAGCAGTCTTTATGATTAGGAATGATTGTCTCAAATCATTCCTTTTTTTCTAAGGTTTTTAAAGCTTCTTCAACACGAGCAGAAGAGCTGATTCGTAAACTTGCTTTAATCATTGTACGATAATGGCTTAAGCAAAATAGAACTATTGAACTATTTGAGAGCTAAAAGATAATCATACCAAGACTTTTAGGCTTCTTAAAATTTACTTTACGAATCAGCTATAATCCCAAGATTATTGTGATGCACCGAACACTGTGAACTTTTGTCAATTATGGCGTAAGTTTTTCCAAGTTCCCTGACAAGTAATATAGAGGGGCGCTCGGTAAACAGTCAGTCATGATGAGTTGTCAAGGGGGTAACATAAATTTCTTCTTGGGGATTAGGGATTAGGGATTAGGGATAAGCAAAACGAGCTAGCGAATAATTTGCAACAATCAGTCATTCGTGGTCATAGCCATAGCCATGCCACATTTTTCTTATTCGTCCTAAAAGATACTGCACCACATACATCAAGTTCGTAGTCATTGATTGCACACAGACTGTTCAACGGGGTTACAGTAAAAGACTTTTTAGTTGCACGAAATTACCAAATTATTGTTCTTCTTGGCGCTCATTTTTCTTTAGGTAATAGGTTGGCTTAAGTAGTTAATTTGGTAAAGTTCTTTTTTGCGAAAAGCAGCTCTAATTCTGCCAATTAATTTGCGAGCTACAGCTACAATTGCTTTTTTCTTTCCCGCTCGTGGATAAAGATTGTCAAAAAAATCTTTTAAGGAACGATCGAAAGTAATAGCTCTCCAAGCAGCTTGATTCAAAATATGTCGGACACGATTATTACCTTGTCGAGTAATGTGCCCTTTACGAGTTGTATCACCACTAGAATATTCAGAGGGAGTTAATCCTGTATAAGAGAACAGTTGACGCTCATTTTTAAACTGACTCATATTACCTAATTCATTAGAAAGAATACTCGCGATCGAGGACCAATTCCAGGAGCGGAACGATATGTTTTGTCATGAGAATCTTCACAAGCTTGCTCCCTTAATTTTGACTCAATTTTTTTAATTTGAGTATCGATATTTTGCCACACTTCCCAATAGGTTTCAATTGCAATTGTTAGTTGAGGAGAAGAAGAAAGTTCGAGAAGTTCTTTGACTAGTTTATGAGACATTTCTCGCCGCTCATCTGAGTTAATTAGACCCATTTGATGGCACTTCATTCTAATTTTATTTTTGATAGCGCTTCGGTCTTCAACTAGCTGTTGCCGAGTACGAGTGAGCATCCTTTTGTATTCTTCTTCCTCAGTGGGAATACGAATTCCTTTTAAGCGACCCACTTCGAGAAGAGTAGCTAGTTTAAGAGCATCTCGTTTATCAGTTTTGACTCGGTTATGAACTGCCACTTCAACACTAGCAGGATTGACTACTAAATTATTGATGCCTGCAGCGACTAATTTTCTATGTAAGACAAAACCAGAAAAACCGGCTTCATAGGCTGTGTGTATAGTTGCAGAAGAAAAATAACGTTGCAACTGAGTAGCTAATTTTTCTGGCTCGGCGGAAGTTCGCCATTTCTTAACAACAATGTCTTCAACCCTTGCCACCACTGAATAAGTTCTTTTATGAACATCAATTCCTACATAAACTTGCTTTCCGGCATAAGAGTTTTTCAAAGAAGAATTGTTGTTTGTTTCCTGTTTATTATTTGAGATATTGGTGGCCATATTCCTTGCCTCCTTCTTTTTGATTTTTAATGAAGCGACAGTAGCCATTGAGATTTTTTTCAATTTTCTGTTTCAGCTTACGACTCCAATCGAGTTGTGCTTCTGTACAATAGCCAAGAGTCTCGGCAATGATAAAGGCACTTAAAGTTTCAGATAAAGAGCCACGTGCTATATACAAAAAACGTAAGCGGTCAAGATAATGATAACGTCCGTAGCCTTCGGCGATATTTAGTGAAATGCTGCAAGCAGCGGAAGCGCAATTGGTCACTTAAATTGTAACGTTCATATGGAGGTAATTTTGCTGCTAATTTATAAGATGCTTTGATCAGTTTTAAACTACCTTGATAGAACTCTAAAGTTTCAAAACCTCTTTCTTTTTCTTCCATGTTTTCCTAATCACTTGTTCCTAATTCCCAGTCCCAAAATACGACTGGTTGTTTATTTCTAAACTCATCATAGGAACATCAGTCATCAGTCATCAAGGTAAAGCACGTGGATTTAAACCACAAGCGAAACATCCTACATATAGAGGTAGAGGACTCTGACACCCCCTAAGAACTGATAACTGATTACTGTTGACTGTTGACTGATTTAAGAGCCTCTGCGTATCGTTTAAAACCAAAGATAGCTAAATCTTCAGGGTATTGAGATCGTAAATAGTCAGCAAACTTTTCTAAGCGTTCTAAGCAGGCTTTGCTCCACACAGACGATCGCATTCCTACCGATTCAACGGAGATTACTTTAACATTTTTAAGAGATGGGGTGTCTTGCCTAATCTCGACGATTTCATCTGGGTGGCGATCGATAACTTGGGCAATTACTTTCTTGTTGAGAGTAGCATCTAACAGCACCGTAAAACCGAGCGCTTTGAGTATTTCGGTAACACGGTGATTGGGGGTGGTAATTTTAAGCTTGATGCCATCGTGGGTAAAGCAGATTCTTAAAGCTCCAGATTCGAGTCCAGCCCAGATTTTTAATAGTGGTTCGAGCCAGTTAGCGTAGATGGTGCTTAGGGTCTGATTGCTTTTGTGGGATGCTTCTCGACAAGAAACCCTGTTAGCTGTTTTTGCAGCATTGCGCCATTTTTTGTCGATCGCATTAGGATCCACTATATCGGTAGGTTGAGAAATGACTCCTGTGGGCTGAGTTTCTAAGATAGCTGCAAGTAGGTCAATAATATTCTCTGGCGGTTTCCCTAGAAGTTTAATTAATTCGTCGTGGTTGATGCCAAATCGATCTCCTACGCCTTCTGGAAACGATCCTTCTAAAATGGTTCTGAGAATGTTGAGAGGTTTTAGTTGGGAGAATAAATCTGGGTAATTAGTAGCGATCGTCATCATTTGACGATCGAAATCGCTCAGTTTGGCTTCTATGCTTTGTATTCCAGTCAAGGATTTGCCAGCTTCTTCAATGTAAGCCCAGTTGTTAGAATAATCCCAGAAACTGCTAACTTGATTTCCTTCGTCAGTGTCCTCTAAAGAATTAGTTTCAGGTTCGGGTAAAGAAGTTAGATGGGCTCTGACGTATTCCTCTTGCAGAGTAGAAATTCTTTGTGCCCTATATCCAAATCCCTCGCCTTCAAATACGCTGCACCTAGCAGAATTACTATTTTTACTGGTCTTTTCAACGTGGTGAATGCAACTAGCGCAAATAGCATTTGGAGCATCGGTGTCAGTTAACTCTGCGTGCCAACCTTGTAGGAGTTTCGCATTGACAAAAAATAGGAAATATGTATGCAGCGATCGCTGATTAGTTTGAGACGATCGCTGATTAGTTTGAGACGATCGCTGATTAGTTTGAGACGATCGCTGATTGATTTGAGACGATCGTTAATTGATTTGAAGCGATCGTTAATTGATTGGAGGCGATCGCTGATTGATTTGAGACGATCGTTAATTGATTTGAGGGAATTGCTCACTAATTGCTAACAATTAGTGAGGGGGAAATTTTCAGTAATAAACTGTCTAGCCACTTCTATATACAAATTTCTTTGCACTTCATACCAGTTGTCAATTGTTTTTTTAACTCTCATTAATTCGAGTTGACAAAACGCTCGAAGAGCTGGGAGAAATTATTATTTTTATAGAGAGAGCCTTTTTACAATAACTTTCGGGACTAGCGGCATAACTATATACTATGAAAGGCTCTCTCTATAAAAATAAAAGAACATTCCATACAAAAAATATGAGTAATAATAGCTGGGGGTTTTCTCACAAAAAATTTATTAAGATTGCATAATTGTTTTAAAGCCCGATGATAGACTTCAATACCCCAATGTATAGCAAATAATTCTCTAAAATCTGACCTATTAGCTTCTTTTAATTCTTTTTCATCTATAAAAAATAAAGCATAATAATGAGTATTTCCGACGCGCGAAAACTCTCTTAAATACTTTAACTTTGCCAAAATTTTTTAGTTCTACTATCAAACCATCATCAGGAATATCTAGAGAATCTATTCTCACATATTTTTCTTTGTTTATGCGAACTGAACGGTTTTTCGCTAATCCAACGCCAAAATTAAGTCCTTTGTCTCTAAAAAACTTAAGATTTTGTTTCGATGAATACCAACTGTCAGTAGTTATAGCTTCTGCTTTAATTCCCCACTCACTAACTTCATCAACCATCTCCCTTAAATAATCGTTTTTTGTTTTTCCATCTGGTTTATTATAAATTCGATAATTAACGGGTACGCTAACTCCATTTACATCAGTATAATACAAAGTTATTAAGTTGATACCTTTAATTGCTTTCTGATGTTTGCCAGACCAATAATAGCCAATAAATTCGGAATTATTAAGATTACTATAAAGCTTTTCTATAACGGTATCATCACCACTTAATGTGCCGCCTATTAAGTTAATATAAGCCTTATTTTCTGAAAATAAATCAAATGGTTCATATCTTTCTCTCTCTAAGAAGCGGTTAACTGAATGGTGAGAAATATCAAAAATTTCTAGCCATGCAATGATTCTATTTTTTATAAAGTACCCCTCTTTTACCAATAACCTATCCCACCAACCGATAACCTACCGATAAGGGGTACTTTATAAAAAATAAATACATCGGTCGCCAATCGGTTACACCCACCATATTTGGGTTCAGCAGTAGAATATATTTATATTAAGGGAAGTCCTCAATTTGCAGTTAAGTTAAAAACGAAGCAGATAAGTTATCGTAAAGGACTTCCCTTAATATAAATAATATCCCTCAAAAATCCTGTATAAATATTTAGATCGCATTTAGCAGTAGACGGCTTCTTTCTTACTCTTATGGCAAATATCTCCCGCTCGCTCTATAAATTATCCTAACTTTACAAGTCGATCGAGTGTTGACAATTAGCGATCGCTTCCTAATACACATTTTCAGAAATCTGTCAATGCGAAACTCCTAGGCAATATTCCAGAAATGGAAAGATGCGCTCACGTAGGAATACACCACGCAGAAAACAATAACGATCGAGACAATCTATCTACTCTTCAGTACGATCGCACCAACTTGTTCCACTTCCTCAAATACGTCTTATATAACTGTTTTTGGCATAATAGCGGTGTTGGTCCTTTAGTATACTTCTACAAAAACCAAAAATGGAAGCTTTTTCGCCAGATGGCTACAGGCTTCATCTTTTTTTACGGTATATTAGGTGTTTTTCTCGCTGTTGACTGGCGGTTTGCGTTGGTGTATTTGGTTTTGCCACACTTAACGCACAATGCACTCAACGCCTTTTTAAACTGGACTTGGCATATTTTCAGCGATCCCGATCGCTCAGAAAACTATTACGCTAGCGCAATAACTTTAATAGAAGACGAGGATGACTTCCTCTTTGAAAACTATCATCTCAGCCATCACTTAAATCCTTCCGGACATTGGAGTGAAAATGGCCTTCATTTCCAAGAACAGCAAGATTTGTATAGGGAAAAAGAGGCGATGGTCTTTCGCAATATAAATCTTAAAGACCTTTTCGTGCTAACTACGCGATCGACTCGTCTTGAGATTCTGGCGAAATCGTACGTGGATCTCACCAATAAACTCAGCCACGAGGAGATAGTCGAACTATTAAAAAAACGTGCCAGTCCCGTCAAATCTCAGCATCAAAGACAATTTACCTAACTTCTAAGATTTTTCTTTAAATAAGTTAGAAAAAAATTCTGCCTAAACTGATACAGGATAAGAAAATGGTATCAAAAACAACTAAAGAAATTAATTCATCCCTGCAACGAACTCCGATCGCTATTGTCGGGATGGCATCCATTTTTCCCCAAGCCAAAAATATGCGGGAATATTGGGAGAATATACTAAATAAAGTAGATTGTATTACTGACATACCCTCTTCCCATTGGAATGTAGAAGATTACTACGATCCCGATCCCAAAGCACGAGACAAGACCTACTGCAAAAGAGGTGGGTTCATCCCCAAAATTGACTTTAATTCTTTAGAATTTGGGTTGCCACCTAATCTCCTAGAAGTAACTGATGTTTCCCAAATCCTGTCTTTGATTGTTGCTAAAAAGGCAATGGAAGATGCAAACTATGGAGAATCTCGACAATTTGCTAGAGATCGGGTTGGGGTAATTTTAGGCGCAGCAGCTATGGGAGCGCAAATGAGTCATCCCTACCGCGCTAGATTAGAGTCTCCTACGTGGAGAAAAGTCCTCAAAAGCAGTGGAGTCTCTGACGAGGATGCGGAAAAGATTATTGATAAAGTTAAATCAGCTTATGTAGAGTGGCAAGAAAACTCCTTCCCTGGAATGTTGAGCAATATTGTTGCAGGAAGAATTGCCAACAGACTAAATTTAGGAGGAATTAACTGCACCCTCGATGCAGCCTGTGCTAGTTCTCTAGCAGCATTGAAAATGGCTATCTCTCAGTTGCTAGAAGGCCGTTGCGATGCGATGCTTACTGGAGGCGTAGATCTCGACAATACTGTTTTTGCCTACCTGTGTTTTAGTAAAACCCCTGCTATTTCTAGAAAACAGCAAATCAGACCCTTTGATATAGATGGCGACGGCATGCTTCTAGGAGAAGGAATCGGCATGATGGTTATCAAACGCCTTGAGGATGCACGACGAGACGGGGATAGAATTTATGCATTGTCAAAAGGTAGTAGAAGAACTGCGATCGGATGCTGGAGAAAAATCTTACGCCCAATTAGTCGAGCAGTGCAAGTCCGTCGAAATCCCCCAGACTGCAGCTAGAGTAGGATTTATTTCCAACTCCTTGGAAGAAGCTGCCAGCCAATTAGAAACAGCGATAGAATTACTCAAAACTCAGTCAGGGGAACAATGGGAACATCCCCAAGGTATTTACTACCGTCAATACGGAATCGATCTTAAAGGGAAAGTAGTGGCTTTATTCCCAGGACAAGGTTCTCAATACTTAGAAATGGGTCGAGAATTAGCTCTAAATTTCGTGACGTACTCCCACACTGAATTCTTCGATTACAGTGTGGGCTTCTCAACCTCTCGATTGAGCATTCCTGCGTTGCACTTACCTAGGCGATTTGCCCCCGATAGTACGCAGTCAGCAGGCAGTTTCCGTTCCCGCACGAGAGCGCGGTACTACATTATTTTCACGGAAAGTACTATTTATATTAAGGGAAGTCCTTATCGATAACTTATCTGTTGGTGACTATAACTTTTCTGCTTTATGAGGACTTCCCTTAATATAAATATATTCGAGACCACGCTGTTTTATTACTTGGGCTGATGCAATATCCCTGGTAGTTGAGTAACCGCATTCAGAGCAATTATGCCCTCGTTCACTTAAATCTTTTTTACCTGTATGCGCGCCACAATGAGGGCATATTTGAGAGGTATATTTGTGGTCTACCTCGGCAAAATATTTTCCTCTTTTCCAACACACCCAAGATAATAAAGTTCTAAATTGCCCAAAACTAGCATCAAACATATTTTTGCCCAAGAAACCTTTAGCGCTTACTCTATAGTCTATATCTTCCACAAATATCATATCTGCATGGTCACACAATTCGTGAGCCACTTGTAGATGAAAATTATGCACGAGTATTAGCTATTTTGTGGTGCAACTTAGCAACTTTGACTTGTGCTTTTTCGTAGTTTTTAGACCTCTTATTCTTTCTACTAGCTTTACTTTGTAGCGATTTCAGCTCACTTTGTAAGTCGAGGAAAAAACGAGCAGGTCTTACTTTGAAACCGTCAGAAGTTGTGAGAAAGTTTTCAAGCCCAATGTCAATTCCTATTGCTCGACCGTAAGGAATAACATCA
>JASJDA010000315.1 GCA_030065755.1 Prochloraceae cyanobacterium
ATAGAATCTCTCAAATCGATTAAAGAGCAACTGCGAAGCATACCGCAAAAAGGAATAGGTTATGGGATTTTACGTTATTTGAGCGAAGATATTTCCATTCGCCAACAACTATCGAATTTACCTCAACCTCAGATTAATTTTAATTATCTCGGTCAATTAGACGCGATCGTTTCAGAATCTTCTTTGTGGAAATGGGCAAAAGAATCAACGGGAGCAGTTCGCAATATTCAAGGAATTCGCAAGCATCTATTGGATGTAGATGGGTTTGTAGCTAATGGTCAGTTGCAATTTAACTGGTTCTACAGCACTAACATCCACAGTCGAGGGACTATAGAAAGTTTGGCTAAATATTTTATTGAGGCTTTAACTGGTTTAATCGATCTCTCTCAAAGTACTTCTGAAGAAAAGTTTACCCCTGCAGATTTTCCCCAAGCAGATCTTTCTCAAGAAGAACTCGACGAATTAATTTCCGAACTAGATATTTTAGACAATTAGACAATTAGAAAACTAGAAACATGAACAAAAGAAACAACAATGTAGAATCTATCTATCCTCTTTCTCATACTCAGCAAGGAATTCTATTTCATTCCCTCTATGCTCCTAATTCGGGAATATACTTTCAGCAGTTTACTTGTACTTTTGAAGGTAATTTTAACCCAGAAGCATTTCAAAAAGCTTGGGAACGAGTTTTGTCGAGATACACTGTTTTACGCACTCTTTTTCTGTGGGAAAATCGCAAACAGCCACTTCAGGTAGTACGGAAATCGGTAAATTTACCCTGGTCAAACCATGACTGGCGCGATTTATCTGAGACAGAGCAGCAACAGCGTTTAGAAACCTTTTTAGAAAACGATATCTCTAAGGGTTTTGTTTTAAACCAAGCTCCCTTAATGCGTTTCGCTACGATCCGAATCGAAGCAAATAAATATCAATTTATTTGGAGCTATCATCATTTACTTATCGATGGTTGGGGTGTTCCGATCGTACTCAAAGAAGTCTTAGCTTTCTACAAAGCTTTCAGCGCAGGGGAAGATCTAAAGCTCAAGACTTCTCGTCCTTACCAAGACTATATCGCTTGGTTGCAAAAGCAAGATGTTTCCCAAACAGAAGTTTATTGGCGTGGAGAACTTCAGGGATTTACTAATCCAACTCCCTTAGTTGTCGAGCGCATAACAGATAATAACGAAGGGCAAAAACAAAGTTATCAAGAGCAACATTTGCAACTCTCAGAAAAGGTAACTAATAATCTCAAAAATTTAGTTCAAAAGCATCGTCTGACTCTTAATAGTTTAATACAGGGTACTTGGGCAATTTTGTTAAGCCGCTACAGTGGGAACTCAGATGTAGTTTTTGGAGCTACTGTTTCGGGTCGTCCTCCCAGCTTATCGGGAATGGAGTCCATGGTAGGATTATTTATAAACACTTTACCTGTAAGGGTAAAATTATCCGATTCAATGCAGTTATTGCCATGGTTGCAAGAACTATTAGCTAAGCAGTTAGAACGGGAACAATACTCCTACAGTTCTTTGGTAGACATTCAAGGCTGGAGCGACGTACCTAGGGAAATGTCTTTATTCGAGAGTATTGTCGTTTTTGAAAACTATCCTCTAGATAATTCCGTATTGGAGTCTGTTCCAGATATTAAAATTGGCAATATTTGTAGCTACGAGCGGACCAACTATCCCCTGACCCTTATGGTAGTAGCCGACGATCGCCAATTATCCTTAAAAATTAGTTACGACGATAGCCGCTTCGAGGAAGAAACGATTACTCGCATGTTGGGACACCTACAAAATTTGCTCGAAGCTATAGCAGCTAATCCCCAACAATCCTTGTCCCAATTATCCTTACTCTCAGAATCCGAACGCGATCGGCTACTAGAATTGAATGCTAGCCAGGCCAATTATTCTCAACAACAATGCATTCATCAGTTGTTCGAGCAACAAGCCAAACTGCGACCCGATGCAGTAGCAGTAGTGTTTGAAGATATGCAATTAACCTACGGCGAATTAAACGAGCGAGCTAATCAATTAGGGCGATACTTGCAAAAGCAGGGAGTAAAACCAGAAGTATTAGTGGGTATCTGCGTAGAGCGCTCCTTAGAAATGGTAATTAGTATACTGGCAATTCTCAAGGCTGGTGGAGCATACGTACCTTTAGATCCTGCTAATCCTCCCGCTCGCTTAAACTTTATTTTATCAGACGCCAATATTTCTATACTCGTCACTCAAGATAAGTTGCTCGATTCAATAGCTGACTTGAAAGGTAATCGGAAAGTAGTATGTTTAGATAGTCAGTGGAATTTAATATCTAGTCAAAGCCAAGAAAATATTAACTGTAACCTGAAGCCCGAAAACTTGGCTTATATCATCTATACCTCTGGCTCGACAGGTAATCCTAAAGGAGTTTTAGTCACTCACGATTGCGTAACTCGTCTATTTGCCGCAACCGAATCTTGGTTTAACTTCAACGAAACTGACGTGTGGACGCTATTTCATTCCTACGCCTTCGATTTTTCCGTCTGGGAGTTATGGGGAGCGCTTATTTATGGCGGCTGTTTAGTAGTGGTTTCCTACTCGGTCAGCAGAGATCCCGAAGCTTTCTATCAATTATTATGTGCTAAACAGGTCACCGTTTTAAACCAAACTCCTTCTGCTTTTTATCAAATAATTCAGGCAGAAGAGTTAGTAAAAACTGAGACAGAATTGAACTTGCGCCTAGTTATTTTTGGTGGGGAAGCTTTAAACTTACAAAGTTTAGAACCCTGGTTCCAGCGACACGGAGAT
Organism: Prochloraceae cyanobacterium; assembly: GCA_030065755.1. GTDB lineage: Bacteria > Cyanobacteriota > Cyanobacteriia > Cyanobacteriales > JASJDA01 > JASJDA01. The sequence goes on from JASJDA010000315.1 coordinate 2,787, forward strand.
CGCTCCCCTCAGTTAGTTAATATGTACGGCATTACCGAAACAACCGTACACGTTACTTATCGTCCCCTAACTCTAGCCGACCTCAATATTAAGAAGAGTCTCATCGGTCGTCCCATACCAGATTTACAGGTATACGTACTCGATCGCTATTTGCAGCCTGCACCTCTTGGAGTTGCTGGAGAAATGTATATTGGAGGTGCGGGGTTGAGTCGAGGTTATCTCAACCGTCAGGAACTAACTGAACAACGATTTATTCCTAACCCTTTTAGCAGTGTTCCAGGCGAGCGCTTGTATAAATCAGGGGATTTAGCTCGTTATTTACCCCATGGCGATCTTGAATATCTCGGTCGAATCGACAATCAAGTCAAGATTCGCGGCTTCCGCATTGAATTAGGAGAAATAGAAGCTTTCTTAACCGAACACCCAACAGTTTCTGAATCTTTGGTTATCGACAGAGAAGATTCCTCTGGTCAAAAATATTTAGTAGCTTACCTAGTTTTTAAACAAGCTTCTGTTGCCAATCGGAGTGAATTATACGGTTTTCTCAAACAAAAGTTACCCATTTATGCTATTCCTTCTGCTTTTGTTCCTTTGGATTCTTTGCCCTTAACTATTAACGGAAAAGTAGATCGTCGCGCCCTACCTATGCCCGATTTATCTTCAAGGAATTTAGATATTAGTTTGACACCACCTCGTAATTCTACTGAAGAAATCTTGGTCAATCTTTGGCAAGAAATACTTCAGGTAGAAAAATTAGGGATTTACGAGAACTTTTTTGAGTTAGGGGGACATTCTTTAATTGCTACAAAATTAATTTCTCGCATCAGACAAAGTTTTAGCATCGAAGTCCCTTTGTCTTCTCTATTTGAAAACCCCAATGTTGCTGAATTAGCTGAAGTAATTATGGCTCAACAATTAGAACAAGCAGAAAGTGAAGAATTGGAAAAAATCTTAGCTGAAGTTGAAAGTAATTAAATCAGTTATCAGTTATCAGTCACGCATTATCACTGTTTCAGTAATGGGACATTTTTATTTTTAACTCGGCCACGTCCTCATCAGTAGTCTAGTTATAAACGAAGTAGAAAAGTTATCGTTAAAAGGACGTGGCCGAGTTAAAAATAATTACTTCTACGGATTTAACCACTACCTACACTGCACGCTCTTGAGTTAGGGGACTTTTTATCCCAATCACAACTGATAACTGATAACTGATAACTGATGACTGTTAAATACAACCTGAATTACATTTTAAGCCATCTATTTAATAGGAAAAAATGGACTACCGCAAACGTCTCGAAAAACTAACCCCAGAACAACGCGAATTAGTTTTACAAAAACTAAGAAAACAAGAACAAGATTCCCGCAGTCAAAAAACAACTACAACAATCCCACTCGTACCAATATCTAGAGAACAAGAAATTCCTCTCTCTTTTGCTCAACAGAGATTGTGGTTTCTCTACCAATTTGAAGAGCGAGCCAGTTATAATATTTCAGCAGCTTTGCAATTGCAGGGTTCTTTGAATAAAAATGCCCTAGAGCAAGCGCTCGCTAGCATTATCGCTCGCCACGAAATTCTGCGCACTAATTTTAAACGTGTTAATGGTTCTGTTACTCAAGTTATCAATCCCGTACCTCAAAAAAATATAGTAGTAATTGACTTACAAAAAATACCAAAAACTGAGCGGTCAAAAGAAGCACAAAGAATAGCTACTGAAGAAGCACAAAGAACGTTTGACTTGACGACAGAATGTTTATTACGAGTCACTCTGTTGCAATTAGACAGAGAAGAGTATTTGTTGATAGTGACCATGCATCATATTATCTCTGATGGGTGGTCGATTGGGATTTTTGTTCGAGAATTATCTAAGTTATATTCGGCATTTTCTAGCGGAATTAATATCTCTTTACCTGAGTTGTCTATTCAGTATGCTGACTTCGCTCATTGGCAAAGGCAATGGTTAAAAGATACAGTTTTAGAAACTCAGCTCAGTTACTGGAAGCAAAAACTAGCTGGCGCTTTTCCTTTGTTGAAACTGCCTACAGATCGTCCTCGTCCTCCAATTCAAACTTTTCGAGGTAGGAAGTATAAAGCTGAGCTTAGTGTCGAACTGATTCAACAGCTAAAAAATATAAGCAAAGAGTCTAAAGCGACTCTGTTTATGAGTTTATTAACTGTTTTTACAATTTTACTATCGCGCTACTCCTCTCAAGAAGATATCGTAATTGGTTCTCCTATTGCCAACCGCAATCGTAAGGAAATAGAATCTTTAATTGGCTTTTTTGTTAATACTTTAGTCCTGAGAATTAATCTAGAAGGCAATCCTAATTTTTTAGATTTGCTCGCCCGCTCGCGACAGCTAATTATTGAGGCTTATGCTAATCAAGATGTACCTTTTGAGAAGTTAGTAGAAGAACTGCACCCAGAGCGCAGTCTCAGCTATTCTCCTTTATTTCAAGTAGGTTTTTCTGTAGAGAATACTTCAATCGAGAAATTAGAATTTCCCGATTTGAGTATAAAACCTGTGGAAATTGAGAAAGTTACCGCTAAATACGATTTGACCCTGTTCGTGGAAGAAACCGAATCGGGAGGAGCGATCGGTGCGTGGGAATACAATAGCGATTTGTTTGACGAGGCTACGATTGCTCGCATGGCAGAGCATTTTAAAATCTTGTTAGAGAATATAGTCGCTAATCCAAGGCAACCGGTTTTTCAACTATCAATGCTAACAGAAGCCGAGCAGCATCAGTTGTTAGTGGAATGGAACAATACTGAGGCCGATCGTCCCCGCGATTGTTGCATTCACCAGTTGTTTGAAGAGCAGGTGGAACTTAACCCAGATGCAATAGCAGTTGTCTTGGAAGACACCACCTTGACTTATGCCCAATTAAATGCTCAAGCTAACCAACTAGCAAATTATTTGCAAACCTTGGGAGTAAAACCAGAAGTGCTAGTTGGGGTCTATATGGATCGATCGATCTCGGCGCTCGCGAGTATGCTAGCAATTCTCAAGGCTGGTGGAGCTTACTTACCTCTAGATCCAGCCTATCCTCAAGAACGGATAGCATTCATCATCTCCGATGCTGGAGTACCCCTACTTCTAACTCAAGAAAAATTAGCGTCTCAACTTCGGGAAAATCAAGCGAGGATAGTTTGCATAGATGCAGAGGAGCAGATAATCTCTCAACAGAGCCAGACTAATGCGATCGCTGATGTTAAATCAGATAATTTAGCTTACACTATTTATACTTCCGGCTCTACTGGCAAGCCAAAAGGAGTTTTAGTTACTCATCTGGGTTTATGCAACCTCGCTCGAACTCAAATAAAGACTTTTGAAGTAAATTCTGAAAGCCACGTTCTTCAATTTGCTTCACTTAGTTTCGATGCTTCAGTTTGGGAAATAGTTATGGCACTATGTTCTGGAGCCAGATTGTGTTTGGGCACCAGAGACTCATTGCTTCCAGGGGCTAATTTAATGGAGTTGTTGCGCCAACATCAAATTACTCACATTACTCTTCCTCCTACTGCACTGGCAGTTTTGCCCGCAGAAGAATTCCCCGACTTACAAACAATAATCGTAGCCGGAGAAGCTTGTTCTCTGCATTTAGCAGCACAATGGTCTGTCGGTCGTCGCTTTTTTAATGCTTATGGTCCTAGTGAATCAACAGTTTGCGCCACGATAGCAGAATATATCGAAGGTCAAGAACTGGTTCATATAGGTCGCCCGATCGATAATATTGAAACTTATATATTAGATCCCTACCTAAAACCAGTTCCCATAGGGGTTCCAGGAGAACTCCATCTTGGGGGCGTTGGTTTAGCCAGAGGTTATCTCAACCGAGAGGATCTGAGTCAAGAAAAATTTATTAGCCACCCCTTTAGTGACGAGCCAGGGGCACGCCTCTATAAAACAGGAGATTTGGTTCGCTACCTTGGCGATGGCCATATTGAATTTTTAGGACGAATTGACAACCAAATTAAAATTCGTGGCTTCCGAATTGAGTTGGGAGAAATAGAGCAGTGTTTAAATCAAAATCCTCAAGTACGAGAAGCGGTAGTCACAGCCAGAGAAGACGAGTCCGGTTACAAACGCCTAGCTGCATATATTGTTCCTAACCAAGAAACTGTTGAGTTTTCAGAACCACAAGATAATACTAGTCAACTTTCTAGCCAAAACGGTTCAGAAAGTTTGATTCCCAATTTACGCGCCAGTATTAGGGACATTTTGCCCGATTATATGATGCCATCTACTTTTACTGTATTAGACAATTTACCCCTAACTCCTAACGGCAAAGTAGATCGCAAATCTTTACCAGCACCAGAACAACTAAGAGCGGAAATCAAATCAAATTTTGTCGCTCCGCGTAATTCTACAGAAGAAAATTTAGCGACTCTTTGGAGTGAAGTTTTAGGAGTCGAACAAGTAAGCATACACGATAACTTTTTTGAGCTAGGCGGAGATTCAATCCTCAGCATTCAAATAACTTCTCGTGCTAATCAACTAGGTTTGAAACTCGCTGCTAAGGATATATTTCAGCACCAAACTATTGCTCAATTAGCAACTGTAGTAAGTAAAGCAGGTCCAATACAAGCAGAACAAGGTCAAGTAACAGGCTCTTTACCTCTAACCCCCATTCAACATTGGTTCTTCGACCAAAATATGCCTGAACCCCATCACTACAACCAGTCTATTTTGCTCGAAGTATCACCAGAAATAGACTTAGAAATATTGCAACAAGTATTAGAGCAAATACTCATTCACCACGATGC
>JASJDA010000048.1 GCA_030065755.1 Prochloraceae cyanobacterium
ATCTACAAGTGGGATAACCAGACCGTTACCTAAAATAATAGAGCTGATAAAGCCTGCAGGTAGAGGTAATGGACTTTCAATGGGACGGACTGTTACTTCTTGCTCCCCCCAAAATCGATCGATGTAGATACCCCCTAATGTTCTTTCCTCTCCTACAATAAGAGCCATAGGCACCTCGAGGATTGGATTATTCAGCATCTCGATCGACTTCCTAGGTCTATTAAACCTGAAAGTCTCTTCGAGGCGAATTGCAGGAATTGTTTTGTTATTCCAAGTCAGTTTGTTGAAATCTTCTACTGAAGATTGGCGATCGGGTTGCAAGCGTAAAAGTTCTCTAACGCTATCAACTGAAACAGCAAAGGTAATTCCGGCACGCTCCAGTAGCATTACCCGCAAAATCGATAATGTAAAAGGAATACTGAGAATAAAAGTAGTACCGCGACCGAGCTGAGTTTCTACTGTGATATCCCCTCGAATATCTCTGAGGTTAGTACGAACAACGTCCATGCCAACCCCCCGTCCAGAAAGTTCCGTAACTCGCTCGACGGTGCTAAATCCAGGCTCGAAGATAAAATTGAGAATTTCCGCCTCAGACATCCGCTCGATTTGCTGTTGGGGGACGCCCTTCCTGCGAATGCGATCGCGAATTTTATCGAGATCGATTCCTCCACCATCATCCCTAATAGAGACGATCGTTTGCGTACCTCGATTAACCGCTTGTAAACTAATAGTCCCTTGCGGAGATTTACCAGCAGCAACGCGAGTTTCTGAATCTTCAATTCCGTGGTCGAAAGCATTGCGAAGCAAGTGGTTCAGAGGAGCTTTAAGAGTCTCTAAAACCGAGCGATCGATTAAAGTAGTTTTTCCTGAAATCTTCAGATTAACTTGTTTGCCAAACTGAATGCTGAGATCGCGGACGACCCTAGGAAAGCGCTTAACTGCGCGATCGAAAGGCAACATCTGAGTACGACTCACGTTTTCTTGCAGCGCTTTTGTGGTTTGATTGAAATCTCCGATCGCATTATTAATTTCTCGCAATCCCAGCTCGATATCCTTAGTGACCTCGTCTAGCTGAACAATTGTCTCGATTTGCTCTTGAGAAATTAGATGAAGATCTGTGTAACGATCCATTTCTAGAGCATCAAAATGTTCGTTAGTTTTTCTCGATTTAGACAGAGCATTAAATCCACCCACAACAGAAACCTCTGATGTTAAGGTCGATTGGTTTTCAACAGGTAAAATCCCCTCAAGAGAAGCTCGATCGTACCAGCTTCGTAACTGAGTATTGGACTGTTCTAAAGATTGCATTCGCTCTCGCATTAAGCGAGCGAAATTTTGTAGTTGTTCCAACCGAAGATTAATAGTGTTGCGCTCTAGAATTAATTTTCCAAACAGATTGTTAAATTGCTCCAGTTGCTCGACTGGTACCCGAACTGTTTTACCCAGCTGCTCTTGCTTTTGAGGTGGAGCGAAATCCTCGTTGAGCTTTTGAAGGGAAATTTCTGTAGGTTCTTCGGGGGCGAATGCTGCCTGTAAATCTGCTAAATCTTCAGTTTCTAATTTGATCTCCTCCATCAAGTCAAGATATTGGTCAGACTCTGCTTCCTGGGAAGGAGCAAATCCTTCAGCTTCTATACCATCGAAATTAGCAAATTCTGCCTGCACCTCTGATAAATCTAGAGCATCGAGTGCATCTAGTACGGGTGCGTCTTCGCCCACATTCTCAGCTAAGACTCCATCCAACTGCGACGGTAATTTTTCAATTCGACCGCGCAAAACTAGAGCGTGAGAGCGTCGCCAGATGGAGAGAGCGCGACTAGCTAAAAATTCAATATCTTCTGGTGATGAGATTTCAGCTTGCTGCTTAATAGACTGACAAAGTTCAATAAATGGCTCTAAATTGGCCATGCGACCGAAAGCAGTTAGTTCCTCTGCTGCCATCGCCAATTCGATCGACAACTCCGACGAAGAAAGCTGGCTCGTCTGCTCTTCAAAGCGATCGAGGATTGTTTCAACTCCTTCCTCAAATACTAGCAGAGCTGGATCCGCGTCCTCTTCTGCTGAAAGCAAGGCATTTTCATCTTCTATCTGGAGTTCCCCTAGATATTGACCCAACTGCTCGAAGATCGGATCGACGTAAGTATTTATCCAAGTTGGTTCGATCGTTGCTCCCTGACGGTGTAATTCGCTAATCTGACGCAAATTGTCCGCTCCTTGCAAGAGCAAGGTCTGTATCTCAGTGCTTATTTGAGTAGAGTGGTAACGAACTCTCAAAATTTTAAAAAAATCTTCTAGGCGATGAGCCACTTGGCTCAGAGGCGCCAATCCCATCATTGCGGCTCCACCTTTAATAGAATGTGCCGCCCTCAGTGCCAGATCTAGCTGTTGCGGATCGGCTTCTGTGGAACTTAATTCAAGGAGAATCGATTCAATGCGATCGAAATAATCCTCTGCCTCATCTAAGAAATTAATTCGGAATTGTTCTTCTGTATCCATTTGATTCAGGTCGCTCTAGTGCCTATAAGTGTGAAGATTGCGCTTCTAGCAAAGAATTATTCAGACTCATTTACAGACTCATTTACTTTGAACTGTCCCACTGCAGATTCCAATTCTTGAGTTACTTGAGCCGTTGTTTGCATGGACATAGCCAGTTGCAGAGAAGACTCAGAACGTTGCTCGGATAGTTGGGCAATTTCCTGCATTAGATTAGTGACGCTTCGAGATGTCTCAGCCTGGGAAACGGTCGCTTGTGAAATTGATTTCATAAGTCGATCGATCTCTTGAGATCGCTCCAGTACTTCTACCAGACGTTGCTTTGTAGATTCTACTAGGCTGGTAGTATCAACCACTTCCTTAGTCCCTAATTCCATGGCTTGGGCTACATCTTGTGTTTCGTTCTGAATGGCACTCACAACTCGAGCGATTTCTTTAGTTGCTGCAGCAGATTGTTCCGCCAAAGCACCTACTTGCTCCGCAACAACCCTAAAGCCTTGGCCCTGTTCCCCAGCACGACCAGCTTCAACGCTAGCATTAATAGCGAGTAAATTGGTTTTCAAGGCAATTTCTTCGATCGTAGAAACCACCTGAGAAATTTTCTGGGAAGATTCACCTAAACGTTTCATCTTTTTGGCAGTTTCACCCACAGTGTTCCGCAGATTGAGAATACTATCTACTGTTCGATCCATGGTGTTACTGCTTTTGCGGACGGCACTGTAAGCATCATTGGCGATCGTTGCAGTTCGGCTAGCATTTTCGGCAACTTCCTCAATAGAGCCTGACATTTCCTCTAAAGACCCCAAACTATTGCGCATTTCTTCAGCTTCCGCGATCGCTAAATCTGCCAGCATGCGAATGGACTGTTCGTTGTCTCTTAAGGAAGAACTTACTTCGCTAGTTGACTGCTTTACTCGAAGAGCAATATCTTGCAGGTTGTCAATCATGGCGTTAAACAAATCGGCTACAGTACTCATTTCCAAAGAAGACAGACTAGCTCGGACAGTGAGATCTCCATCGATCGCGTCTTCGACTTCATTGAGCAGCACGTAAATTTCTTTTTCCATTGTTTCCCTTTGCTGACGCTGTTCTTCAGCGATGCTTTTCTGCTGTTGAAGCAGGTTTTTAACCTGACTCACCAAATTATTGAAGTTATCTGCTAATGTCAAAGTTTCGACGGTACCTTCTAATTCAGCCTTGACTTCTAAATCTCCAGCAGCCACCTGCCGTGCTTTTTTAGTTAAATTGCTAAGAGGTTGAGATAATTGTCGAGCTAAGAGCACAATCAAAGCAGTGGCACCCAGACCTAGAACGATCGCAGTTAAACCAAAAACCATAATTAGCTCCCGTCCAGCTTCGTTCACTTCTGCTCGATCGACCGATGCAATAGCAACCAAGTCCGTCTTAGGGATAGATTTAAGCTCAAAGAGTTTGTCATTCAGCTCAAAAGAAAGGATAAATTGATCGCTGTTACTTTTCACAGCTTGAACCTTAACGTTATATATTCCGTCCTTCCCTTCTAAAGCGCGAATAGCGTCTTGAGGATTTTGTTTTGAATCTTTGGAAATATTATTGACAAAATCGGCTGCTTCTGCTACTGGATCGCCGCCAATCAGTTCTCCCAGCTCACTGGATTTGCCGTCAGCAGCAATTGTACTTAAGGTTTTCTTGGAGTAGGGATCGAAGATCTGGAGCTGCTGAGACCTAGAAATTACCGCACCAACAGATGCGATCAGTTGTTCGTTGAGTTGTTCGGCTGGCGCACCTACCTTAGTCACCCCAAGCAACTTATTAGAATTGGGGTCTTTAATCGTGTTTACCAGTACGAGAACTGCTGTATTAGTAGATTCGTCAAATTCCGGTTCAATTACCACTTGCCCCTTTTTTTTGGCAACTTGCCACCATTCTTCATCAGACTGAATGAAGTCGGAGGTGACGGAGCTGTATGCTACATTAAAACCGTGGCGCTCTGTGAGAATTATCTCGGCTATATCGGTGGTTTTAGCCACGGCTTTGAGATAATTGTTGAGACTTCGATCGGGCTTAAGCAATTTTGTGGCAGCAAACTGTTGTTCTACTTGTGGGATTGGCTTTTGAGAGAGTCCTTGAGATTGGACTTGTCGAGCGCCAGAGTTCAATGCCTCCATAACCCCAGGGTTGGCTGAAAGCAGATTCGTAGCTTCAAAAGCATCTTCAATAAACTTTTGAGTTCTTTCACTGGCAAGAATTACACTGGTTTCAATTTTAGAAAAGGTTTTTTCCTTGGCTCGACGCTGGGTGACATTAAACCCGATCGCGCTAGCAAATACCAAAGGCACCAAAACCGTCGGTAAAACTGTCATCAGCAATCGACGACGTAAAGTGCCAGCGTTCTTAAACTTGTCAGAAGCAGAGATACCGATCGCCTGGGGTGATTCCTCGTTTTGTTTAGAATCATCTGTAATAGACTCGGTGCTTGAAGGTACTTCTGTTTCTTTATCAATAAATTCTTTTTGAGTTACCATCGTCTAAAATATGAGAAAATTTAGTTAGAAATTCTTGTTGTTATAGTCAAAAACTTAAACGCGATTATTCGTATAGGAGTGAAGCAGATACAATTGCCGGAACGTCGAAAACGAGCAACTGTTCTTCCTTCTCAATCGCGCATCCCTGCAGGTAAGGTATCAAGTGATACGAAATATTTTCTTTTGGTGAATGAATATTTTCAGATACTAAGCGGGTCATACCTTGGATGCGATTAACTGCGATTCCCAAGAGTTGTTCTGGGTTGGAGGAAGGCTCTTGCGAATTCGATGGAGGTATGCCGACGACTATAACGTGATAGTGCCTAGAATAGACTAGAGACGATCTCAATCCCAAAAGCTCAGCCAGCTCGACGACGCAAAACGCGTGATTTCGGGAACTCATCACACCTAAAACTGGCTGCGGCATATTTGGCAATGGGGTAATTTTTCCTGCAGGAACTAACAGCGACTCTCTAACCCGTTCCATCGCAAATAAGCCCGTTATATCTAATGCCAGCTGAAAACGGAGATAAGCTCGACCAGGCAACTCAGTTGCCTGGAACATTTGTGGCAACAGTTCCTGAAGTCTCGAAAGTGAAGTAATAGGTGTTGACATTAGAGTTTACTTCATTGCTAGTGTGAGAGCTGCAAGCAGATCTTGTCGAGTAAAAGGTTTGGTGATGTAAGCTTTTACCCCTTGTTTTTTTGCCCACATACGATCGACATCGCGATTTTTAGCGGTACAAGCAACGATAGGAATATTGGCGGTATCAGGATTTTTTCTCAGTTTGCGACATAAATCTAAGCCTCCCATTTGGGGCATCATCCAGTCAGTTACAATTGCGTCAGGCTTATTTTGCACTACTTTTTGCAGCGCCTCATTTCCGTTGGTCGCAGTGACAACACTGTAACCAGCCTGTATTAGATATTGACCGATCAAATCTAATTCAGACTGCAGGTCGTCTACGATTAAAATTTTGCTCATTTTTTCTCCTTTTCAGAGACAATTGTCTCTGAACTAAACTGTTTGAGGTTTTTCCACAGACCAGATAACCCACTTAAAAACTTAGTGAATCGCTCCGATCGGTTCGAGGTATTTATCAACAAGGTCGATTAAACCTTTTTGAGTAAATGGTTTTGTTAAGTAATCGGTTGAACCGACTAATTTTGCCCTGGCTTTATCGATTAAACCCTTATTTCCAGTCACCATAATAATTGGGGTTTCATTGAATACAGCACTGCTGCGCAACAAGCTACAGAGTTTGTAGCCATTGATTTTGGGCATTGTAATATCTAAAAGGATCAAATCGGGTTTGATTCGGAAAATGACAGATGATGCTTGGATGGGATCGTTAATTGTGGTGACTTGAAATTTTTCTTTCCCCAGAAATCTCTCCATCTCATTGAGAATAGTGGGACTGTCGTCAACACAAACAATTTTGTGGATTTTAGCAGTGTTTTGTTTGACTCGATCGACATGGGACTTTTCTTGTGGTTTGTTTTGCAGTGCTTTAGGTATTCTAGGAAGTCGATCTAAAGGAGTTTGGGGATTGCGCAAGTAGATGACTCCATGTTTAATGTATGGCGATAATAGTTGAGCTACTTGCAACTCATCTTGTTTGAGAACAAGTGAGATTTGTCTAATACTTAATCCGCGCATCAATTGAGCAAGCTTTTTTAATGCTGCAACTGAAAGTTTTCCTGAAGGAATCGGCTTCTCTATTTGCCTGTAATCCACCAAGTAAGGTCTTTGATGAGGAGACCACAGTCCTGGCTCACAAGTTTGCCATCGCGTCAATCTTTGGCGAAGTAATTTAACTAAATTTGGTAGATCGAAGTTTGTTGTTTCGCCTATCGTCTTAATACATGGTGAATTTACCCAAGATAATCTGGCTTGATTCAACCAGAGGAAGGATTCAAGTGTATCCTTAATTTTATCTTCGATAAGTTGCTTGACCTGAGAACCATTGAGATATTCCTCAGATTGAAGCCATATAATAATCTGCTCAAATAGAGTTTGCTTGAATGGGTCATCTAATAAATTTGATTTGGCACTGAGATGAGGATGAGATTGAAACTTACTTTTGACAGCAGCCAAAGCACTATCCCAACCTTGACGACTCAGATAATATGTTAGTTCAGACATCGATTGTATAGAACAATCGATGTATTTGAGGTCACCTTCTTTGAAATAAATACGCCAAGAGGCAGATCCATTATCAACGTTAAGATAACCATTACTTTGCGAACTCGATAACTCAGTTAATAACTGAACTGGATTGATATCTTTAATCATTTATTTAGCGATCTGGATAAAGGAGAAACTAACAGTACTGGTTTTTTAGAAGAACATACTAATCTCACTGAATTTAATTCAATGGGATGGTAGTTATATAAGAGACAATTAAATTTTGTCAGTTATACTGACTGACCAGTCCTTTTTTGTTTGCTACTTAGAGCTAATTTTTAAATTAAAGATCGAGATTTTTACATCTAAACTAATTATGCTTTTTAAGCTAGATAACTGAGTTAGTAGATTATCTGTTCTGAAGCTAGAATACCCCAAAAGTTGTCTCGATCGATCAACTCTAAGTTCAAATCTTTTCTTTCCTTCAAGATATCTCTAATGTCAAGATGATTTAAATAGATAAATGACGTAATTGTGTTGGCTCAATCTCAGTAATTTAGCTGGTTGTAAATTGAGTACAAACACAAGTAAACGAAGTTTATCTGAATTCTTAAGTAATTATTCCCAAAAAAATTAGGTAGTCCTTCGATGGGTAATTTTACTGGACTACCTATATATCGATCGAGTTTGGTTCGATCTAAATTTTTATTTTAATTCGCGCATTCAACTTATAGTTTGACTATTAATTACTAAGCCTAGTTAAAATGAAAGGGGACCAAAATGAAATAACAAAGCTATAACAATTGGTATTAAGAGTGCAGCTACAACAACTCTCATTACTTCAGAAAAAGTATCTGGTTCTTGGCTCATTTTTTTTTTGACATGAAATATTCATATTATTTTATAATAAACAAAACCGAACTTAAAGTAATCAGTAAAATTACTTAAAAATTCCAGTCAAGCAAGTTAACGAGCAAAATCGGCAGGCTGCTTTTTTATTAAGGTTTCCGCCGATTTGTGCCCGTATTAGTTCAAATGATTTTTGCAAAGCGCAAACCGAAATAGAGTCCTAGAGCGATTCCTGTATAGAGCAACAGAAATCCAGCAAAGGTAACAAAAGTAAAAGCAGACATAATAGTTTGACAACCAACAATAACTGTTCTGCTATCTTAATCTCCAAAGACCTGCAATATTGAGTTAGCAAGGATTAACTTAAGTTTTTTCCACAGGAAACTGAATCTCGTTGAATTTGCTACAGATGATGAGGGGGAGAGGGGTAGAGTGGGAGAGGGGGGAAATATTAATCTAAAAAACGACTTAAAAACTTAATTTTTTTCATTATTTTCAACCCTCGCAGAATTAAAAAGACCATTAAAACAGAAATTAATCCTATTTGCCACAATCCACAGGCAGCAACTACTCCTAAAGCGGCAGAAAGCCACACAGCAGCAGCAGAAGTTAAACCGCGAATGCGGACTTTGTTAGATTCTGGTCTAGATTCCCTGAAGATTTCTCCAGCGCCTAAAAAGCCAATACCAGTGATAACACCTTGGATGACTCGGCTCAAAGAATCTGGAGTGATTTGAGCAATACCTACTTGGATTGGAACTAGTACGAATATAGCTGCTCCTATACTCACAAGCATGTGGGTTCTCAATCCCGCAGCTTTGTTCCTGGTTTCCCGATCCCAACCGATCGAAGCTCCAAATAAGGAAGCAATCCCCAATCGGAAAGTAATTGCTAACCAATCATTTTGAGCAAGTAATATTGTTTGAGATTCCATCTAAATAAATTATTGCTAACTCTAATCCAGGTTAAGAACAGGTTAACTCAGGTTAAAAATAAGTTAATTAATAATTAAATAAATAATTAACTTTGCTTAACATTCCTTTAATATCGAGCGGTCTAAAAATGGCTTCAAACTAGGAAATACTAACTACAACTAACCCAATCCTAGATCCACCTCGATCGCGTATTATTCAAAAAATAACAAATAAAAAAACTCATGCAGTCTGTTATTAATGTAGATCTATCGGAAAATTCTTACCAAATTAGGATCGCTTCTGGGAGTTTAGATCGACTAGGCACTCAGATGAGTCAACTAAATCTCGGTAAGAAAGTTCTAATTGTCTCTAATCCCGAAATTTTTAGTTATTATGGCGAAATTGCGCTCGATTCTCTAAAAAAAGCTGGTTTCGAGGTATTTAGCCATCTAATTCCTGCTGGAGAAACGTACAAAACCCTAGACTCTATCAAACAACTATACGATACTGCCCTAGAAAATCGCTTGGAAAGATCTTCAACTATGGTGGCTTTGGGTGGTGGTGTAATTGGTGACATGACTGGTTTTGGTGCGGCTACTTGGTTGCGAGGGATTAATTTCGTACAAGTACCTACCTCACTCCTCGCAATGGTTGATGCTTCTATTGGTGGTAAAACTGGGGTCAACCATCCCCAAGGAAAAAACCTCATTGGTGCTTTTTATCAACCTCGGCTGGTGCTTATTGACCCCCAAGTTTTAAAAACTTTGCCAGAAAGAGAATTTCGCGCTGGCATGGCAGAAGTTATAAAATATGGCATTATTTGGGATGCGGATTTGTTTGCACAATTAGAAGCGGCCGATCGTCTCGATCGCTTGGAATATATTAGCGAAGAATTATTGCAAACTATTCTTACTCGCTCTTGCCAAGCTAAAGCAGATGTGGTAAGCAAAGACGAAAAAGAAGCGGGACTGCGAGCAATTTTGAACTACGGTCACACTATCGGTCATGCAGTAGAAAGCTTGACTGGTTATAGTTCTCTAGTTCACGGGGAAGCTGTAGCCATTGGCACGATCGCAGCAGGAGAAATTGCTACTCAACTGCAAATGTGGAGTGTTGAAGAAGCAAAACGCCAGTACGAGGCGATCGTAAAAGTGGGATTACCTACTAAAATTCCTGCAAAATTGGATGTCGATCGCATTATTGAGGTGCTAAAAACTGACAAAAAAGTGAAAGCAGGGAAAGTGCGTTTTATTTTACCCGAACGCATAGGTAAAGTTACTATTACCGATCGAGTTTCGCCAGATATTCTCAGACAAGTACTAACACTGACAAAAAAAAGCGAGGAATAAAGTTGCAAATACTCTTGCGCATATCGAGAATAATAGACGCGATCGTAGAATGGATCGGTCGCCTTACCTACTGGTTAATGCTATTAATGATATTCATAGGTGTATATAATGTTTTCGGTCGCTACTTAGGGCGATCGATACAACAAAAACTTACTTCTAATGCTTTTCTCAATATTCAATCCTATTTATTTGACTTAATTTTTCTTCTAGGTGCTGCCTACGTTTTAAAGTATGACGGACACGTCAGAGTAGACCTATTTTATAAAAAATGGAATCGCAAACAAAAAGCTTTAGCTAATCTTTTGGGAACATTCTTGTTTTTAATTCCCTTTTCGACAACGATCCTTTATTATGCTTGGAGTCCAGTTATTAAGTCTTGGCAGATTTGGGAAATTTCTCCTAACGCTGATGCTTTACCTCTTTACCCGATTAAATCAGTACTTATTATCAGTTTTGTGCTGCTAATTTTTCAAGGTATATCTGAAGCTATCAAAAATTTGGCAATTCTAACAGATCAACTACCACCCCAGGAGGGCGATCGTCACAGTGGATTATGAGTGGTTAGGCCCCTTAATGTTTCCTGCGGCATTACTGTTACTATCTCTCGGCTATCCAGTTGCTTTTTCCCTGGGTGGCGTGGCGATTTTATTTGCTTTAATTGGCAGTAGTTTGGGAGTATTTAACCTAAATTTTTTCGGCAATCTGTCCCTACAAATTTTTGAGATTATGGGGACTAATCAACCTTCTTTACTCCTAGCAATTCCCTATTTTATCTTTCTCGGTTCGATGCTGGAAAAAACTGGCATTGCGGAAAAGTTGTTAGAGACAATGGGAATTTTATTTGGCAGAGTGAGAGGTGGTTTAGCTTTAGCTGTCGTTTTTGTCGGTGGATTGCTGGCAGCTTCTACAGGGGTAGTAGCTGCGACGGTAGTGGCAATGGGACTGATTTCTTTACCAATTATGTTGCGCTACGGTTACAACAAAGAATTGGCGACTGGAGTCATTGTCGCTTCGGGAACTCTGGGGCAAATTATTCCTCCTAGCGTGGTTTTAGTGATATTGGCAGATCAATTAAATGCAACATTTAAAGAAGTTACTGTCGGGGATTTATTTATCGGTTCTTTGATTCCTGGAATCTTGATGGCAACAGCGTTTGCTATTCACGTTTTGATTGTGGGATTTTTCAGACCTGACGCAGCGCCAGCTTTACCTGCTGAAGTAAGACAGATCGGCACTAGAGCCTTGCTAGTTAAAGTTTTAAAGGTTATGATGCCCCCATTACTTTTGATTGTATTGGTGCTGGGAAGTATATTTTTTGGCATTGCTACCCCTACAGAAGCAGGTGCAGTAGGATCTTTGGGCGCGATCGTCATAGCAGCAGCAAACAACAAGTTAAATTGGGCGGCGCTGAAATCTGTTTGCGATACGACGCTGAGAGTTTCAGCGATGGTAATTTTTATTTTGGTGGGTTCAAAAGCTTTTAGTTTGGTGTTTTTGGGGTTGGGAGGCGATAGTTTTATGACAAATCTCCTCTCTAACCTCCCAGGTGGTGAAATTGGCTTTCTGATAGTGAGTATGATAACTATTTTTATCCTGGGGTTTTTTATCGATTTTTTTGAGATTGCTTTTATCGTTGTTCCTATCTTTGCCCCAGTTGCACAGCAACTGGGATTAGACCCCATTTGGTACGGAGTAATTATCGGTGCCAATTTACAGACTTCCTTTTTAACTCCTCCTTTTGGTTTTGCTCTCTTTTACTTGCGAGGAGTAGCCCCGCCGCAAATTAACACAGAGGATATTTATCGGGGGGCAATTCCTTTTATTTTGCTACAACTTTTAGTACTGATTTTAATTATTACTTTTCCAGAAATTGTTAGTTTTTTACCCTCCATAAGTCAATGAAAAAAAGATTAAAAATCAGGTATTGGTTATATGCGATCGATTTTTAGTTATGTGTTATCTGGCAAGTTTTCTCAGTCAAAAGTCGGGCATTTAAAAGTCAAAAAAGTATAACCAAAAATTTTTACTTTTTACTTTTTATTTTTCAAGTTTTTTCCATTTGTGGTTCCCATTTAGCACTCCAAATGTCGTCTAGTTCTGAATATTCACACTGGTGAGAAAATTCAGGTAAGATTTGTTTGCTAAAAGCTTCTGCGGCTTTAGAACGATAGCGATTGGGATTAATAATTAAAGAGAGAGTACGTTTTAGTTCGACATCTTTAATATGGGCGTGATGAAGAATTCCTAACTGTAACTCTTTTTCAATTGCTTTGACCGAAACAAAGGCAACACCCAATCCCGATTGAACGGCATTTTTTATCGCTTCAATGGAACTCAGTTCCATTTCAACTTTTAAACGTTTGGGATCTACTTCCCAGCGAATTAAAACATTGTCAATTACCTTGCGAATGGTAGATTGAGAATCTAGGGTAATAAAGTTGAGTTTATATAAATCTTCTTTGTCGATCGTTTCTTCTCTGGCTAAAGGATGAAAAACTGGCAGAATAAGCGCCATTTCATCTTCAGCATAGGGGATAATTGTTAAACTTTCTTGAAGTTCGGAGGGGGCTTCGCCGCCAATTATGGCTAAATCTACTTGCCCATTAGCAACTGACCAACAGGTTCTTCTTGTTGAATGAACGTGCAATTGAACTGAAACGTCAGGATACCTTTGACGAAATAAACCAATCATGCGCGGTAGCAGATAGGTACCTGTAGTTTGAGAGGCACCTACGATCAAGGTTCCTCCTTGGAGATTTTGTAAATCTTCGATCGCTCGGCAAGTTTCTTGACAAAGAGTGATAATTTGCTCTCCGTAGCTGAGGAGTAACTGACCGGCTTCTGTCAGCTGGGCTTTACGACCTCCTCGATCGAATAAGGGGACGTTTAGCTGTTTTTCTAGGTTTTGTACTTGTAGGCTAACAGCAGGTTGGGATACAAACAGGCTGTCAGCTGCGCGTTTAAAACTCCCCTCAGCAGCGATCGCTTTGAGAATTCGGAGTTGATCTAAAGAAAAAGGAATCTCAGACATAGGTCTAAAAATAAGCTAAGGAATGAGCAAGTAGATCGCAATATTTAAATAACACTCTTATGTGCGAGTATTTCTCAGGTAAAGTAATACTCGACCAAAACAGTCTTTTTATCGTTTTTTATTTACCCCTACTCAATTTGACAGTAGCATAACAAGGGGAACAATTATATTTGGGAGCGTTTGTAGCAGAGAAATTAATCTTTGCTGCTGGTAATTTATTGAAGATAAATCTATGACAGAACAATACTGGCTAACGCCAAGTCACTGGATAATGTTAGGATTGCTCGTTATCTTTGCGATCGCCCACAGTGGTTTAGCGGCTTTGCGACCTTGGGGAGAAAAAAGAATTGGACCTAGACTTTATCGAATATTATTTGCCTTAGTAAGTATTCCTTTGGCTGTTATTCTTATTATTTATTTTTTCAATCACCGCTATAACGGTTTGCAATTGTGGCAGGTACAATCCATTGGCTCGATTAAAATTGTAGTATGGTTGCTGAGTGCAATCTCTTTTCTTTTTCTTTATCCAGCTACTTTTAACTTACTGGAAATTGCGGCGATCGAAAAACCATCTGTTCGCCTATATGAAACTGGTATTATTCGGATTACCAGACATCCTCAAATGGTAGGACAAGTTATCTGGTGTATTGCTCATACTCTCTGGATTGGTACGACTTTTACTCTACTTACTTCTATTGGCTTAGTGGCACACCATTTATTCGCTGTTTGGCATGGAGATCGTCGTCTCTTCCAACGCTATGGGGAGGAATTCGTCAATGTCAAACAAAGAACTTCGGTCGTTCCTTTTCTCGCTGTTATTGAAGGTCGTCAAACTCTTAAATGGCAAGAATTTTTGCGTCCTGCTTACCTTGGGGTTATCGCGTTCGTCTTGTTATTTTGGTGGGCACATCCTTGGTTGATACAAGCGACAGCTAAAGTTTACTGGTAATTTATTTTAAAATAGGGTTCCACTCGATCCCAATTAGATGTAGGATGGTTCAAAGTAATATAGTAAAACCAGATAAAAACATTTTAGGATCGTGGCAAATTCAGTTAATGAAACAAACTTCTCTCAAGAAGTATTACAGTCTTCATCACCTGTTTTAGTTCATTTTTGGGCGCCCTGGTGCGGTTTGTGTCGCGCAATATCTCCTGTATTGTTGCAATTTAAGTCTGAGTGGAAAGAACAAGTTAATTTTGTTGACGTAAATGCTGACCAAAATCTCAGACTGGCAAACACCTATCGACTTAGAAGTCTGCCAACGTTGATTTTTTTTAAAAAAGGTTCTATAGTTCATAGAATTGATTGCTTCCAAGGGCGAGAAGATTTACACCGCAGTTTAAACCAAGTTATGCTGAATATATTGGCTCGATCTGCCTGAGAAAAAACAATTCTTACTTAAGAATTACTCATAAAAACTGCACGACCTACTTACTATCAACTCGTAAATTTTTCCAAAAAAGTTACGGAAAATAATAAGTAAAAGATGATTCGACTAATCTTATTTTTGGGCAGACAATCTTTTTTCTTGCTTTATTGAACCATATTTTTCTTAGTCAGTATCAAACACTTTGACACATTCCCACGCCAAAAGCGTGGGATTCCTAGCCCCCCAAGGTTATCGATCCGTCGATCGTTGTTTATGCCTCTTGATAAAAAAAACAAACTATGCTAACTGAAAAAAGACTGATATTTTGTTCGATAGACTCAAACAAAAATTTATATTTTAGAAGCCAAACAGCAGATGATTAGGTCTTAAAAAAAAAATAGTTATTTTTGGGGATAAACACTTATAGGTGAGTTGTGCCAAAATTGTTAGCGGTACTACTAAAATGTAACGAAATATAAAGTTAGGTATATCTAAATGGAACCGCTTTATCAATACGCCTGGCTCATACCAGTTCTACCACTTGTAGGTGGAGCTATTGTAGGGACAGGACTAATTACTTTCAGCCAGACAACTAACAGTAACAGAGCAATCTGTGCTGGTACCATTGTTTCCCTGATGGGAGCATCAATGGTGCTATCGTTTGCTTTGCTTTGGAGTCAAATTCAGGGACACGAAGCATATACAAGATCGATCGAATGGGCAACAGCAGGAAATTTCCATTTAACAATGGGCTATGTAGTCGACCATCTAAGTGCTTTGATGATGGTTATTGTATGTACTGTTGCCTTTTTGGTGATGATTTACACCGACGGCTATATGGCGCACGATCCAGGATACGTGCGCTTCTACACCTACTTGAGTCTGTTTGGCTCCTCAATGTTAGGTTTAGTAGTCAGCCCCAACCTAGTAGAAGTCTACATCTTTTGGGAATTGGTAGGTATGTGTTCTTACCTACTGGTTGGATATTGGTACGAGCGGAAAGCAGCAGCAGAAGCTTGTCAAAAAGCTTTCGTAGTTAACCGCGTAGGGGATTTTGGCTTATTGTTAGGAATACTGGGCTTATTCTGGGCTACTGGAAGTTTTGATTTTGTCCCCATAGGCGAAAGACTGCAAGAGTTGTCCGCATCGGGAAGCATAAGTGCATTTTTAGTAGCTTTTTTAGCAATCTTAGTATTTTTAGGCCCAGTTGCTAAATCAGCTCAAGTTCCCCTTCACGTATGGCTTCCAGACGCAATGGAAGGCCCCACACCTATCTCTGCTCTAATCCACGCGGCAACAATGGTGGCAGCAGGTGTTTTCTTAGTGGCTCGCATGTATCCGGTATTTGAACCCATATCCTCAGCAATGACTATAATTGCTTGGACGGGAGCAGTTACCGCTTTTGTAGGAGCAACTATTGCCCCAACCCAAATGGATCTCAAAAAATCAATGGCATATTCCACTATGTCCCAACTGGGATATATGGTTATGGCAATGGGAATTGGAGCCTATTCGGCAGGGCTATTCCACCTAATGACCCACGCTTACTTTAAAGCAATGCTGTTCTTGTGCTGTGGTTCTGCTATTCACGGTATGGAACACGTAGTGGGTCACGACCCAGCTTTAAACCAGGATATGCGTCTGATGGGAGGTTTGCGCAAATTTATGCCCATTACCGCCATCACATTTTTGATCGGAGTACTAGCAATTAGTGGAATTCCTCCCTTTGCAGGTTTCTGGTCGAAAGACGAAATTCTCGGAGCAGCTTTTGCAGCTAATCCCGCTTTATGGGTAGTAGGTTGGCTGACTGCAGCACTGACTGCATTTTACATGTTCAGGATGTATTTGATGGCTTTTGAAGGAGAATTCAAAGGCAACGATATGTCCGTACGTGAAAAATTAATGGTAGCAGCAGGAATACAGCCCGAACCTCAACCAGCTTTTGGCCCTGGAGCGATGGACGTAAAAGAGCTGGATGCAGAAGGAAGCGACCCACACGGACACGAGGAACACAGCGAATTTCCCCACGAATCTCCTGTTTCTATGACTCTGCCTTTAATCGCCCTGGCAATACCTGCCACCGTTTTAGGCTTTGTCGGTATGCCTTGGAGTAATTTCTTTGAAGCATTCATTAATGCTCCAGGAGAAGTAGTAACCGTAGCTCAAACCGCCGCTGAGTTTGATAAGAACGAATTTATCTTGATGGCAGGAAGTTCGGTAGCGATCGCTACAGTTGGTTCAATTGTTGCTTTCATGACATATCTGTGGGGCAAAATAGATCCTGCAGAAATGGCAGCAAAATATCCCACTATTTACAAGCTGTCTCTCAACAAGTGGTATTTTGACGATATTTACAACCGCGTCTTCGTACAAGGATCTCGCCGTTTGGCAAGACAAATCATGGAAGTAGACTACCGAGTTGTAGATGGAGTAGTCAATTTAACAGGTTTAGCTACTCTGATCAGTGGGGAAGGTCTCAAGTACTTTGAAAACGGTCGGGCTCAATTTTACGCTCTAATTGTATTTGCAGCGGTATTGATTTTAGCGATCGTATTTACTGTGACCTAGAACAGATCTAAAATCCGGTTGAAGTTTTAACGGTTTTAGGTTGTAAGCGAAGTAGATTATTAACGTATACCTACTCGCAACAATAAAAAAGCGAAAAAGCTTACAACCACTAGACGGGCGATCGCTAGCGGTCGCCTTCATAGTCGAAATTAAACAAAAATAAAACCGAGTTAAACGATAACAAACCGGATATGACAAACTTTCCTTGGCTTACAACAATAATTATGCTGCCTATTGCAGCATCTTTGTTGATTCCTTTTATACCAGATAAGGACGGCAAAACCGTAAGGTGGTATGCACTCGTAGTTGGGCTAATTGATTTTGCCCTGATGGTTTACGCCTTCTACGTTGGCTACGACTTTGACACTCCAGGACTGCAACTAGTAGAAAACTATGCCTGGGTACCTCAAATAGGCTTAAATTGGTCAGTGGCAGCAGACGGCTTGTCGATGCCGCTCATTTTACTCACTGGCTTTGTTACTACGCTGGCAATTTTGGCATCTTGGCCTGTTACTCTCAAGCCAAAGCTCTTTTACTTCTTGATGCTGGCAATGTATGGCGGCCAAATAGCCGTATTTGCTGCTCAAGATATGCTGGTGTTCTTCTTTGCGTGGGAATTGGAATTGATTCCAGTTTACTTGCTCCTCTCTATCTGGGGCGGTAAAAAGCGGATGTACGCAGCTACCAAGTTTATTATTTACACCGCAGGCGGCTCTCTATTTATTCTAGTAGCAGGGCTGGCTATGGCATTTTACGGCGATACAGTCACCTTTGAGATGAGCGATCTCGCTGCTAAAAACTACGGTCATACCCTGCAGTTATGGCTTTATGGAGGTCTTCTGATCGCTTATGCGGTTAAGCTTCCGATTTTCCCTCTCCATACTTGGCTCCCAGACGCTCACGGTGAAGCAACTGCACCAGTACACATGCTGTTAGCTGGAATTCTGCTGAAAATGGGCGGCTACGCTTTACTGCGGATGAACGTGGGAATGCTTCCTGATGCTCATGCTGTATTCGCGCCAGTATTAGTAATGCTAGGGGTAGTGAACATCATCTACGCTGCAATGACAGCCTATGCTCAGCGGAACCTCAAGCGCAAAGTCGCCTATTCTTCTATTTCTCACATGGGCTTCGTGCTGATTGGTATTGCATCTTTTACCAATATCGGTACTAGCGGTGCTGTACTCCAAATGATCTCTCACGGTTTGATTGGAGCAAGTCTGTTCTTTTTAGTCGGATCGACTTACGATCGCACCCACACCCTGATGTTAGACGAAATGGGCGGTCTAGGACAGAAGATGAAGAAGACTTTTGCCATGTGGACTACCTGTTCTCTAGCTTCTTTAGCTTTACCAGGAATGAGCGGTTTTATCGCCGAATTAATGGTATTTATTGGCTTAGCTACCAGCGATGCTTATAACCTTACCTTTAAAATCGCCATGGTTGTTTTGGCAGCAGTTGGAGCAATTCTGACACCTATTTATTTGCTCTCGATGTTGCGAGAAATGCTCTACGGCCCAGAAAACAAGGAATTAATAGAAAAACAAGCTTTGATAGATGCCGAACCAAGAGAAGTATTTATCATCGCCTGTATGTTAGTTCCTGTGATTGGTATTGGTTTTTATCCCAAATTCGCTACTCAGATGTACGATGCAACTACTGACAATTTGACGGCACTGATGAGAAGTTCAGTACCTCATTTAGTGGAACAAGCATCGGTATCAACCATAAATACTTCAATGGTTCCCTCGAAAGCACCAGAAATTGAAGTGAAAAATTGAGGATTTTAGAAATCTTAACCAAGATTAGCAATTAGCAATTCTCAGTTTAATTTATTTCCTTAGATAAGGACAGTGACTCGTACACTGTCCTATTATTTTCTTTTCTGTTATTTGTTAATATCCAACACCTACTAAAAACCTATACAAGCTTAGACAAGTATAGTTGCGGGACTCGGTGACTTCCCTAAATACAATTCTTATGCCTACTAACCAAATAGAGGCGCTAAGCCGTCCGATCGATATCACTATTAATTGGAACTATCCACGGGGGTTTTCATTCATAAGAAAGATTGTGCGATACTTGCAGTATGACGGTTCAATCCTCTGGTCTCCCCTGCCACAAACACTATCGGTAGTGTTGTAATCGATTGTAGCGCTCGCGACCATGGATCGACGTGAAAATTCTTAAACAATCTTTATAGGAATGTTTAGTTTCTCACTATGAAATTGACTACTAGAAATCAACAGGCATGACTGAGTTCGATCTCGAAGAGATCCGCGTAGCGGTGCGCGCTTTCACTCTATTTTTGAGTTTATTAGCTGGAGCAATTCCCTTTTTGTTATTGGGGATTTTACTTTCTAGTTTGCTTATGGTGTCGATCGATAAACTCAAAGCAAATATTCATTTTCCCCGCAATCCAATTTTAGGGGCGATATTTGGCAGTTTTTTGGGCTTATTATTGCCAGTAGGTCAGTATGGAAACTTGCCAGTAGCTCGTCGTTTACTGCTTGAGGGAATACCTAAAGCTGTAGCAATGAGTTTTTTAGTAGCAGCACCAACACTCAATCCTGTAACGATTTGGTTGACTTGGACTGCGTTTTCCCAACAACCAAAAATTTTCTTTTTACGAATATTATTTATTTGGCTGATAGCAATAATAATTGGCTGTATTTTTAGTGCTAGATTAGATCGAAAATATTCGCGACAAATAGAGGAAACAAAGCATCTAGAAGATGGTTTCAATTTATTGAGAACAGGAACTTTTTTATTAGTTGAGAATGAAAGTAAATCTTTATATAAAGTAGGCAAGCTTTCATATGGATATAAGCAGCATTCTCCGAATAAAAAATCTTTTAGCGGTAAATTGAATCTAATTTTAGATAATAGTATACGAGAATTAGTGGAGTTGGGAGCTGTTTTAGTTATTGGGTGCGCGATCGCTACATTCATTCAAATAGTTTTTTCCCAAACACAGATTTTCGATTTGGCACAAAGTCCAGCTACAAGAATTATCGCTCTACTACTGTTAGGAATAGTTTTATCTATTGGTTCTATTGGTAATACCTTATTTATAGCTACTCTCAGCTCCGATTTTACTGGCGGATCTGTTTTGGCATTTCTGTTATTTTCTTCGATCGTCGATCTGAAAAGTAGTGTTTCATTTTTATGGGTATTTCGCCTTAGAGTAGCTATTTATTTATCGATCGTCTCTCTACTATTAACCTTTTTATTGAGTTTGGCGATCGATTTTTATGTAAGTTAGGGTCAGGGGAGTTTGGGGAGAGGGGGAGAGGGGGAGAGGGGGAGAGAGGGAGAGGGGGAGAATAGCAAATAGCCAACAGCTAACAGCAAATAGCTATTTCATTAAAAATCTAAATCGCAAAACTCTGCTTTAAGGTCTCTTTCCATTAAAGCTTGAACTGATTCATAAGGAGTAGTTTTACCTTTAAGCAATCGATGAACTTGACGCGCTATTGGTATGGGAATTGTTTGTTGATTAGCTAAATCGACTAAAACATTAGTAGTGTTAACCCCTTCTGCTGTTCCTTCTAATTGAGATAAAATTTCTTCTAAGGTTTTACCCTGAGCCAGTCCGTAACCGACTTGATAATTGCGAGAGAGGGGACTGTCGCAGGTGGCTAATAAATCTCCTAAACCCGACAAACCAAAGAAAGTTTCAGTCGCAGCACCTAGATGAGTGCCAACGCGAATCATTTCTGGTAATGCTCTAGTTAGGAGTGCCGCTTTAGCATTGGTTCCCAGTTGCAAACCGTCACAAACTCCAGCAGCGATCGCGATTACGTTTTTGAGAGTCCCGCCTAATTCTGTCCCTAAGGGATCTTCATTGACGTATACTCTAAAAGTATCAGAAGCAAAAATTTCTTGTACTGTTTCTGCTGCTGACAGATCTTTGCTAGCAACTACTGTCGCTGCAGGTAAGTTTTTTTGTATTTCTTTAGAAAGATTTGGCCCTGAAAGTACCACAATTGGATGCTTAGGAAAAGCTTCTTGCCAAATTTGGCAAGGAGTGTGGGTGGTAAGAGGGTCTAATCCTTTTGTGGCACTAACTAGAATTAGATTATCTGGCAAATTAATGCGTTGAAGTTTCTCAATAGTTGGTCTGACTCCTTTCATGGAAACAGCAGATAAGACTATATTTGCACCTTCTACTAAAGATTCCATGGTTTGCTGACTGCGACGCGACCAAAAACGAACTTCATGCTCATTTCGAGAAGCTAAATTACCTAGCGCTGAACCCCATACTCCTGCTCCTAATATAGTTACGATTTTTTTACGATTTGTCACGAGAACCTCATGGGAGAATGGAAGCCTCGCCTATTTATAGCGAGGAGGAAATTCGACACGGGTATTTTAATGCCCGTGAATCTATCGACTAAAACTATATTGATATCCATCTTTTTGGTGTAAGTGAGTGCAATACTTATGGCTAATACCTCCTACTCTTCCCGAAGCAATACTAATATCAAAATTTCCCGATTTGCGGACTAAAACTCGACCAATATAAGTTCCTATTTTCTTTCCTTTCGTAACTAATGCTTTGACAATATCCCCTGTTTGAAATCCTTTATGAATTTTGATGTTAGAACGGTGGCGAATAGGAAAACCATATTTATTTGTGCCGCACATCTGTCTAGTTCCATGACCGTTTGCCTTAATTTTTAAAGGCTGGTGAGTTAAGAAAACCAAACTATTTATAATTCCAGTTGCGGCAGCATCAATGTAATGTTTTTTAGGTAAGTTAAATCTACTTCTATTCCATTTTGTTTGACCTCCTGTTCCTGTTATGGTTGGTAAGATATTTTTTAGTGTTTGATATAACTTCCATCTCGTTGAATTAACTGCTGCAGCATCTTTTAACGGTAGTTTGGCAACTTTGAGAATTCGAGATAATAAACTAGGTTTATCCGCTAAAAAATCCCTAATATTTTGGTTAGATTTGGCTTGGTTACAAGGGGCACAAGCTAAAGTTAAATTAGAAATTCTATTGCTGCCTGACGACGCTCGAGGAATAATATGCTCTATTTGCAAAGGAATTTCCGTTGCGTCGCAATAAGCGCATTTTCTCCCCCATTTTTCGAGCAAATATTCTCGGACTTCGTATCCTGCTAACTCGCCTTGCTGATACTCAACACCCTTTATTTCCCCATTCTGCATACGCTGGGTGTCAAACCTAACTAGCTCCATAACACAGTTAGAAACAGGACTGTACCGCATTATTTTTTTAACCCAAGTCTTTATAGTTTGAACTCTATGGAGCAGGGAAGGTGCTAACCAACTGAGTGCCCGTTTACGGTTGTTAAATCGAGCTTGACGATAACGAGTTTTACGGTTTCTCCTCCCTCTTCGTAATGCTCGACGCGATTCTAGATCTTCTTTAATTTGTTGACCTCGATGGGATAATTCTGCCACCCAGATAACTTTATCGTTATCTAATATAGCTATGCCAGTAGTCTTTGAACCTGGATCTAATTTGATAGTTAGAGGTCGAATTGTTGGCTCGGGGATTACTTTTTTAAGAATTAAAGTAAACGGATAGCGACGAAAAACTGCTGCTTTATTTTGAACTAATAATTTTCTAGCTCTAGCTGGAGATATTGGGTTAAGTGGCTTTTTGTTTTGGTCGATTAAAAAAACATAGTTTGGCATTTCTGCGCTCCTATTCTTGCTCCGTCCTTACGCCGAGGAGACCTCGGCGCGGGCGGTGCGCTTTCTAGGGTAAGGTTGGCCTCGTCAATCTTTAGCCTCGGTACTTTCCTAAAAGCACTTCTTTAATCTCGATACAGATGTTTAACTTTTAGGTTTTAGAGCCTAGAACTGGCAAGCATTCTAGGGTAAGAACGTTAACTCTTAGGCTAAAGGTAGTTCTAAAAAAGAACTAAGACTGGTCAAGTATTAGGGGTTTCAAGCCTCCGTTTTTAAAACGTAGGTTGGCTGCCTACGAGATTCTTGACTGATATTTGATTAAATAATGCTTTTAAGTTCTTATGATAATACTATAGGCGATCGCGATTGGCCTAATGCCTCCATCTTGAGTTTATTCTATTTGTGAACGAACAACAGCTACAAACCTACCTCAACCTCATCCCAGAATTGCTAAACTGCGCTGATGATAAAGCAAAATTGCAGCAATTCGTTATTGATAACCAAGAATTATTAGATGAAAATTTCGCAGAGATATTTTATCAAAAGACGATCGCTGTTTTGTCCAATGTAGAATCAGAACAAGCCTATGGGTTAGCTGGATTTATTGGCAACTTAAGCATACAGTTTTATCAGCTTCCTCGCGGTAATAGGAAGAATAATTTAGAGATTGCTATTAAAGGTTTTCAAGCTATTGTTTCTGTTTTTACTTTTGAAGCATTTCCCATAGATTGGGCAAGTACCCAAAATAACCTGGGGATTGCTTACGCAGATAGAATCAAAGGAGAGAAGGCAGATAATTTAGAAGCGGCGATCGACTGTTTTCGAGAGTCGTTGAAAGTTATTACCCGCGACGCATTTCCCATAGAATGGGCAAGAACCCAAAATAACCTGGGTACTGCTTACACAAATAGAATCAAAGGAGAGAAGGCAGATAATTTAGAAGCGGCGATCGACTGTTATCGAGAGTCGTTGAAAGTTCTTACCCGCGACGCTTTTCCCATAGATTGGGCAAGAACCCAAAATAACCTGGGTACTGCTTACAGAAATAGAATCAAAGGAGAGAAGGCAGATAATTTAGAAGCGGCGATCTACTGTTATCGAGAGTCGTTGAAAGTTCATACCCGCGACGCTTTTCCTATAGAATGTCTGCAAACTGGAGGCAACTTAGGCAAGATTGCCTTTGAAGAAGGAAATTGGCAACTTGCGATCGATGCTTACAAAAACGCCATTGAAGCAGTGGAAATTAGCCGTAGTTGGGCTATGACACTCCAAAGTAAAAAGGATGTCATGGAAACAGCCATTAATGTTTACTACAAGATAGTCCTAGCATATCTAAACACAAAACAAACTCTTCAGGCTTTAGAATATGCGGAACGCAGTAAAGCCCGCAATCTTGTCGAATTAATAACTAGCCGCGATCTTAAACCTAAAGGAGATTTTTCTCCTGACATTCTGACAGAATTGAAGCGCTTGCGTAATAGAATTCGCAACGAAAAAATACGTTTAGCCAACGAAGAGACAAAATACAATTACAATGCTACATCGGAATCCGATCGTTCTTCTCAAACTTCTCCAGTCGATCGAACCCATCTCAGGCAATTACAACAAGAATTAGATGAATTCATTCAGCGTCATATCTCGCCGATCGATCCTAGTTTTACTCTGACGCAAAAAATCGAATCCATTACCTCTAGTGAGATCGAATCTCTCATCGACGATCGAACTGCGATTGTAGAGTGGTACATCACTGGAGACGAGATTATAGCTTTTATCATAACTTCAGGGGACGATGGAAAAATTATACCTTGGCGATCGTCCAGTAGCGATCGGACCAATTTAGGGAATTGGGTTAACGAATATCTTGAAACTTACTATTCAAACTTCCAGGAGTGGAAAAGCGAATTAACAAATCGCTTGAAAAATCTAGGGTCAATTCTCCATCTAGACGAAATTATCTCTCTTCTACCCAAAAAATGCGACAGTTTAATTCTCATTCCCCATCGATTTTTACATTTATTACCCCTTCACGCTGTCTCTGTGAGAAGGGAAAATTCTGAGAATGCAAAATCTCTTCTCGAATTATTCCCCAGAGGAGTAAAATATGCTCCAAGCTGTCAATTACTAAAACTCTCCCAAACTCAAAAAGGTCAACAGTTGCAAAACTTGTTTGCGATCCAAGATCCTGAAGACAATTTAATTTTCACTAATATAGAAGTCGAAAAGATTGCATCTTTATTCCCTAATCCCTCAATTTTGGCAAAACAAGCAGCAACTAAAGACGCTATCAAAAATTATCCCAACTTCTCATCAGTACATTGCTGTCATTTTTCCTGTCATGGTAAATTTAACCTAAAATCTCCTTTAGAATCTGCCTTAATTTTGGCAAATGGAGAAAACTGGACATTAGGAGAAATCTTTGAACTCTATTTACCTCAATGTCATCTCGTCACCCTTTCTGCTTGTGAAACTGGTTCGATCGATTTTACTAGCTTCAGCGATGAATATATTGGTTTAGCTAGCGGTTTTATTTATGCAGGTAGTCCAAATGTGGTTAGTAGCTTGTGGAATGTTGAGGATTTATCTACCAGTTTTTTAACGATCGCATTTTATCAAAATCTCCCCAGTTGTAATAATAATGTCGCGATCGCCCTCAATAAAGCCCAACTTTGGTTAAGAGACATTACTAAAACTGAATTAGTAGAATGGATAGAGATAAATAAAATACCTTTAGACAAACTAGACCCAACACAGAGAAGCTTTTTCGATCGAATTTTGTATAAAATGCAGGATAGCGATCGACCTTTTGAAAATCCTTATTATTGGGCTGCTTTCTGCGCGATCGGCAAATAGGAGGACAAAAAATGTCAGATCACAAAAAAAATATTCTCGATTTTATCGAAGTTTTGGAAAACCAACCTAGTTTATTAACTCCCGACGATAGTTTAGACTTACAAAAATTACTCAAAACCTTACCAGACGACATTAAGGAATTCTCGAATCAAATTACATCTTGGTATTACCAACGTCAGACTATTAAAAATGCTATTTTTGCACTTCCAGAGGATCCTACTGAAAGAAATCCTAGAAAACGTAAATCAAACATCACTACTGAAGAAGCGAAAGAATTAATTGAAAATGTTGTTCGTCAAAGTAAAAAATCTTCTGAATCTTCTCAAACTTCTGACCGTCAACCTCAACAATGACCCAAGATTCCGAAATATCAGAACTAAAAAATACGAGTCTTACACTCTATGCTTTCTATTTGCGGAATAGCATCGATCGAGGTTTTGAGAATACTGTTCCTGAAGCGTCCAGAATTTGGGAAAAAATTACCGATTTAGGAAATACTCGTCATATCTCTGAACTACAAAATCTTTATTCAAAACTTATCTGCTACGAAACTAACCAATATCATCCCGAAATAGAAGACAGACAACTAACAGATTATTTTCCTCTTCTAAAAAATCCCGACGAAAGTTTAGATTTTTCACTTTTATCCGAACCTGAATTAGAAATCAGAGCAACACTTTCCCCTTATCGCTACCACGACAGCTATTTAATCGATCTCAATCTTTATTCTGAAAATAGCATTAATCCCACTCAATTAAAAAAATTCAATTCTCAATATCAACTCTTTTCACCACTTCTGGAAAATTATCTCGGTAAAACTCTTTTCTTCTACGCTGAAGTAAGCAATTCTCAAAGCGATTATTCCGATCTAGCTAAAACTTGCGCGAGTCAATTATTTGACGTTGAAAAAGAATCAATTAAATTAGTATCCGATCGTCTTTTTAACTGTCCGCTTTTTATTTACGATAACGGAGAAACAAACACCCACAAACAACAACATTTAATTATTTGGGTTAACGATCGTTCTATCGAATATTTTGAGAAACAAGATAAATTTTATGAATGGTTGAGTTATCTTATTTGTAGTCGTCACAAAATCCTTTACGCTTACGATCGATCTCGTTCCCGTTATAACGACGCAAAACCATATTACGAAAAAATAGAACAAAATATTAACAAATTCAGTGAAAATGTTCGAGCTAGCGATCGGCTAGAAAAATTCAAAGAATTACTCAGAGAATTACCCGAACTTTCTCTAAAATACGGTCAACTAGTCAGGGAAATAGAAGATCACAAAAACACTATTAAAACTAATCTCCAAAACTATCAAAGATCGAACACCGAACTAAAAGAATTACCCGATAGCAATATAACTTTTTCAGAGGATTTTTTAACCCTAATAAATAATAAATTTATCCCCCAAATTGAAGCAGATTTAAGCTTTTTAACCCCAATAAAAAGCCTGTTTCAAGAACTACTAAATAACATTCGTAGTATAGTACAAATAGACCAAATAGAAAGCGATCGTCAACTTCAAGAACAATTACGAATAGAGGCAGAAAAAAGTGAAGAAAGAGCAAACACAATAGAAGGGTGGATTGCCTTTTTTGGTACGGGTTTAGCTGTTAGTGGAGTATCAGCAGGAGTTGTTTCTGACCCCAGTCAAACCATTGTCAAAACTCTAAATATCAATGCTCCTTCCTTTTGTCAAAGTGATGAGTTAGCACAATTCTTATGCACTAATTCTTTTGATGTTGTATTTCATCTTATTGTTGGTCTTATTGTTGCTATTCCCGCAGCTATTTTTATTCGTTTAATCCCCAGGGAACAGGGAACGGGGAACAGGGAACAGTAAGGATTTGACGCTTGTTAACATTTCTTAACACAGAGTCGTTTATTGTTTATTTATGTCCGACTACTTACTTGGAATTTGATATTTTAAATTGATTTTTGCGCTTAGAGCGCTTGAACTACGATCGACCTTGAATTTTGTTAGTATATTCTCTAAATCTCTCTAAATCGGCTGCAATTGTAGATTCAACTATTCGACCTAAAAATAGATTGTCCATTATTTTCCCTAGAATCCCAGGAATTGCATAGGCAATAGTTAGCTTAACTATACTACTATCCTGGCGATCGTAGAAACGTACTGCGGCTCGATTGGGTAAACCATCTACAGACTCGCACTGTATAATCTGTTGGGGAACGAGTTTAAGCGTACGAGAAACCCAAGAAAATTGAAACGCACCACTAGCCAATTTCCACCGAGAAAGTTCGGGATCTTCTTTTAAGACTTGAACGGAATCGATCCACTTCATCCAACGAGTCATCTGTTCTAGATCCGACCACAAACTCCACACCAGATCGATCGGTGCATCTACTTCAACTTGTACGCTATGTTCTAACCAGTTTTCCATTAATTTTTTATATTTTAAATTAATTTTTGGTAAAGATAGACTCAATAATAGCATACATAGTTTTATCGCTTCGCTCGAAGTCAGAAGTGTGAAGTCAGAAGTCAGAAGTTAAATAAAGCTTTAAAATTGATGAGACAAATAATAGTTTCTCGAAAAAACTTCTAATCCTTAATCTGTAGCAACTAAAAAAAATTGGCATAACGAGTTTATGTTATCGCTATGCTACTGACTTCGTTTTTAAGGAATAACCCTACTCGTTACTCGTTCTAAAAACCCACAATTAAACTAGGAGACGTAATGACAAAAACATCTCTCGTTCCCTCTCCTTCTGATATGGGTTTAATTGGAGTAGTAAAGTGAAAGTGATCGCGATCGTTGACTAGTAAAAGTTCTCCTGGATGGAGAATTTTCTTAAATACTGGTTTTTCTTTTCTCTTTACGTACAGGTGGGTTTCTCCTCCTTGAATATTTTGGCGATCGACAGAGAAAATACCAATATAGTCGCAACCATCTCTATGAATTCCTTCTGGTGCGGGGTTGCCAAAATTATCAGGAGAACACATAGTTCTAATTTGATGAATTCCGATGCTTGCTTCTGGTTTGAGTCTACAATAATTGGTAAATTCAAAAATGAGTTTTTTGAACTCATCTAAAGCTATAAGCCCGTCATCTATTTCTTCAAATTCCCTTTGGATATCTCCAACTACTGGATTATAATCTTTACTCTGAAATAGATATCCGTGAGGTAATTTCACTATCTCGTCTCCAGATGTTTGAAAGTGAGATAATCTTCTCTTGCGATATCCTTGTTTAACATAGGGATCGACAGGAAGATTATTAAAAAAGGTCTTGAATCCTTCTAATTTTATTGAATCTACTTTTTGCAAACCAAAACTAATGGTATAAGTAGATATAATTGAATCTAAAGTACTTGTCACGATTTTTGCTTCCTCTGTCTTCAATCTGCTCCTTTATTTGCTATTTAAAGAAGCCTACAATTACATTATAAATTATGGGAATATTAATTTTTGTTAAAAAGAAGACATAGTCGCTCGAAATACGATCGATAAATTCACTTATAAATAAATTTTCTATTAAGCAAAGTAATGAGCACAAGACCAATTAATCTTTTTGAATACGAATCATTAGCAAAACAAAAGCTATTTCAGATGGCTCTAGATTATTCTGACTTTTCACGGCATCTTTGCGGAGCAACACCCCACACTGCCCACACCTCCCACACTCCCCTCTCTCATCTAACCACGGTGGCTTATTGGAGTTGTTGCGAGACGAGTTAGATAGAGCAATGGCTCTAAGTGGCTGTGCTACATTACAAGATATTAATAGTACTTTATTGAGACTTTAGACAAATCAATGTTTTTAGACGAATTAAAACCTGTTTTCTCTGAATTTATTCAGCAGCCAATTGCTTTTATGGGCGGTTTTGTTTCTGGCGTGTTGCGACTAAATATATCGGAAGAGCCTCTTTCGGGTTGGTTAGAGAAACAAGAAGGATACACTGCCCCTTCTAAAAATACAGGTAATGGTAGCGGACCTCAATCTATTGAAATAGATTAATTTTAGAGGTTTGGGGGCTATAAGTCCCACGCCATAATCTTTGATTGTGGCGTTCTATTGCTGCTATTAAATCAAATATATCTATTTGCGATCCATTCAATTTGACACCAACCTGAAGTTGGTCTAAAGTTATA
Organism: Prochloraceae cyanobacterium; assembly: GCA_030065755.1. Classification (GTDB taxonomy): domain Bacteria; phylum Cyanobacteriota; class Cyanobacteriia; order Cyanobacteriales; family JASJDA01; genus JASJDA01. The sequence goes on from JASJDA010000048.1 coordinate 29,853, forward strand.
AGCTTTCTCAATAATGCCTCCCTAAAATGGTAACTAGCAAAATGCTACAACGATAAACTCTTGGGTTTCCATCCACAAAGAGAAATCGAATGTACTAATTAGGGAGGGGGAAATGACGACCAATACAGAGCAGCCCTCTGCTCGCGAACACACTCTCGATCGCGATTGCACGACCCTATCGCGTCACGTCTTACAACAGCTTCAAAGTTTTTCTAGTGAAGCTAGAGATCTCAGCGCGATCGTCGATCGCATTGCTTTAGCTGCCAAGCTCATTTATCGCCGCCTCAGCCGTGCTGGCTTGATGGCTGGAACCCTAGGATTTACAGGGGAAGTAAATGTGCAAGGGGAATCCGTTAAAAAAATGGATGTCTACGCCAATGAGGTTTTTATCTCTGTTTTCAAGCAAAGCGGTCTGGTCTGTCGCTTGGCATCGGAGGAAATGGAAAAACCTTATTACATTCCTGAAAACTGCCCTTTGGGACGCTACACTCTACTATACGATCCCATTGACGGTTCTTCCAATGTAGACATAAATTTAAACGTCGGCTCAATTTTCTCCATTCGCCAGCAGGAAGGAGACGATCTCGACGGAGAAGCTAAGGATCTTCTACAAAACGGTCGCCAGCAAATAGCCGCAGGTTACGTACTTTACGGACCTTCGACTATGTTAGTATATTCAATAGGACACGGCGTACACTCATTCATACTCGACCCCAGCCTAGGCGAATTTATTTTATCTCAGGAAAATATAAAAATTCCCAAACACGGGCCAATTTACAGCACCAACGAAGGCAATTTCTGGCAGTGGGAAGAATCAATTCGAGACTATACTCGTTACGTACACCGCCACGAAGGTTATACCGCTCGTTATAGCGGGGCCTTAGTAGGAGATATCCACCGCATTCTCATGCAGGGTGGTGTTTTCCTCTATCCAGGGACTGTGAAAAACCCTCAAGGAAAATTAAGATTGCTCTACGAAACTGCTCCTCTTGCTTTCTTGTTAGAACAAGCAGGAGGTAGAGCGAGTACGGGAACACAAAATTTACTAGACGTAGTTCCAGATAAACTTCACGCTCGCACCCCTCTAGTTATTGGCTCTCCAGAAAATGTCACTCTGGTAGAATCCTTTATTCAAGATCGAGCTAGACGAGATGTAGAAGACAGCGTAGCCAGCCCTTCCTAAGTAGCAAACCCGAATAGGAAATTAAAAAAAGGAAAAAAAGCTCATTTACCACTTTCAATTTTAACAGGGAAACATATCCAAAACTACAAGGAATGGAATAATGACAGCAGCAGAAAAAAATCCGATTTTAGAGATTGAAAGCAAGTACGGTCAAAGTATCTGGATGGATAACTTGAGCCGCGATTTAATAGAATCAGGGGAATTAAAGGCATTAATTAGCGATCGCGGAATTGAAGGAATAACTTCTAACCCAGCTATTTTTGAAAAAGCGATCGCGGGAAACAAAATCTACGATACGGACATAGAAGCTGGGATTAAAGCAGAAAAATCCACCGAAGAAATTTACGAGACCTTAGTATTTGAAGATATTTGCAATGCCTGCGATATCTTCAAAGAAGTATACGATAAAACCAATGGGTTAGACGGTTATGTCAGCATAGAAGTCCCCCCAACCATCGCTAAAGATACTGAAAGCACTATTTCAGAAGCTAAGCGCTATTACCAAGAAATTAAGCGCGAAAACGTAATGATTAAAATTCCTGGAACCCAAGAAGGATTGCCAGCAGTAGAAGCGGTAATTAGTGAGGGGATTAATGTTAACGTTACCCTTCTGTTTGCCGTAGAAAGTTACGTACAAGCAGCTTGGGCTTATATTAGAGGCTTAGAAAAAAGAGCAGCAGAAGGGAAAGATATTAGCAAGATAGCATCAGTAGCAAGCTTCTTCCTCAGCCGCATCGATACCAAAGTAGACAAACTAATTGACCAAAAAATTAAAGAAACAGAGGATGCAGATACGCAAGCTAAACTAATAGCTCTTAAAGGAAAAATAGCGATCGCCAACGCTAAAGTAGCTTATCAAAAATACAAAGAAATTTTCAGCAGCGATCGCTGGAAAGCTTTAGCAGAAAAAGGAGCTAAAGTACAGCGCTTGCTCTGGGCTAGCACCAGCACCAAAAACCCAGAATACAGCGACGTAATGTACGTAGACGAACTAGTAGGTCCCAATACTGTAAATACTCTACCACCTTCCACCATTGAAGCCTGCGCCGACCACTGCGATCCCGCAAGCAGAATCGAAAGCAACGTAGATGCAGCCTACAAAGTAATTGAAAGTCTCAAAGATTCAGATGTCAATATCGATATTAACCAAGTAATGGATGAATTACTAGAAGAAGGGATCGATAAATTTGTCAAACCCTTTGAATCTTTAATGTCTTCACTAGAAGAGAAAGTAAAACAGCTGGCAACAGTATAAAACTGTTATACAGCAAAGCGTGAACCCAGAAGGAAAAAAATGATGGCGCTTGCGAGCGGTCCGATCTAGCTTTTACCTTCACCAAGAAAATAGTATAGACGTTCTATTGTATAAATATTTCATGGAACGTCTTTACCTCCAGACAATTGAGAAAATATGGTAACACTGCAAGAAAACCCCTTACGCGTAGGACTCCGACAAGAAAGAACTCCAGAACCCCTAATTATGGTCATTTTTGGCGCTTCTGGAGATCTCAATTATCGCAAGTTAATACCCGCAATCTATCAGCTCAAACGAGAAAGACAATTACCAGCAGAATTGACGATCGTTGGAGTAGCTCGTCGAGATTGGACTCACGAATACTTCAGACAGAAGATGCGCGAAGGTGTAGAAGAATTCTCAGATGGGATCGGCAACGAAGAATTGTGGTCTGATTTCGCTGAAGGGTTGTTTTACTGCTCTGGTAACATGGACCAACCCGAAAGTTATCAGAAGCTCAAGGCATTTCTCGAAGAGCTAGATGGCAAACGAGGAACTATGGGTAACAGGGTATTTTACCTAGCAGTTTCGCCCAAATTTTTCGTACCAGGAATTAAGCAACTCGGTGCTGCGGGAATGCTCGAAAATCCAGTGAAACACCGACTGGTTATAGAAAAACCTTTTGGTAAGGATTTAGGTTCCGCTAAAGTTCTCAACGAAGTAGTACAAAAAGTTTGCAAAGAAGAACAGGTTTATCGCATAGATCACTATCTAGGCAAAGAAACCGTTCAGAATTTGTTAGTATTCCGCTTTGCTAATGCAATTTTCGAGCCTTTGTGGAATCGGCAGTATGTAGACCACGTACAAATTACAGTAGCAGAAAGCGTAGGCGTAGAAGATCGGGCAGGTTATTACGAAACCTCCGGTGCATTAAGGGATATGGTGCAAAATCACTTGATGCAGTTGTTCTGTCTGACAGCAATGGAAGCACCAAATGCTCTCGATGCCGACAGTATCCGCACCGAAAAAGTGAAAGTCCTGCAAGCTACTCACTTGGCAGATCTAAATAACTTAGATCGATCGGCAATTCGCGGTCAGTATTCAGCAGGGTGGATGAAAGGGAAACAGGTTGCAGGATATCGACAAGAACCTGGAGTGGATCCCAACTCCACAACTCCTACCTACGTGGCAATGAAACTGGTGATAGATAACTGGCGGTGGCAAGGAGTACCATTTTACTTGAGAACTGGCAAGCGATTGCCAAAAAAAGTTACAGAAATTGCCATTCAGTTTCGCCAAGTTCCTTTACTCATTTTCCAGTCAGCAGCCCAACAAGCAAGTCCTAACGTATTGACAATGAGAATTCAGCCCGACGAAGGCATCTCCTTGCGCTTTGAAGCCAAAATGCCAGGGGCACAACTGCGGACGCGCACGGTGGATATGGACTTCAGTTACGGTTCTTCTTTTGGTATGGCAACTGCAGATGCTTATACCAGACTCTTGCTTGACTGTATGTTAGGCGACCAAACTCTCTTTACTCGTGCTGACGAAGTAGAAGAAGCTTGGCGAGTGGTAACTCCAGCACTATCAGCTTGGGAAGCACCAACGGATCCAGCATTAGTTCCCCAGTACGAAGCAGGAACTTGGGAACCAACAGAAGCAGAATTTTTGCTGAATCGTGACGGCAGACGCTGGCGCAGACTATAGCGACGAAATAATCGTACAGATATCTACGAAAAACTAAAAGCAAAATGAGTACTATATCATCACCTCCAATAGTTTCTTTACAAGCACCCAAAGACGTATCCCTTGAAGAAATTGAGGCAGAACTAAGTCAAATCTGGAAAGGTCACAGCAATGCTGAAGAAGGACTGGTTGCTACTAGAGCGACAAGCTTTAGCCTGATCGTATTTGAACCCGATAGCTCTCAACAGCTACTAACAGCACTAGGTTACTACAGCGGCCCTATTGACGGCATTGGAGGTCCCCGAACTCATGCTGCAATTGAAGCAGCTCAAAAAGCTTATGGAATGGAAGTTACCGGAAAAATAAATTCCGAACTTACCAGTAAATTAGAACAAGAATTTGCTAAAGCCAAGGCAGAAGGTAAATTGACCAGCGCCGAGCAATCGGCAGGACAATACCCCGCAGATGCTCAGGCTAGTGGAATAGCTGACGCGATCGCTGCTATTTCTCCTTGTCGGATTATCACCCTTTGCGTTACTGCTGGAGAAGATGAAGGAGTCAAAGCTCAAGTATCTGCCTATTGTCCGATTCAAAAACAGAACAAAAGAAGTTTGATCTGTTGCGAATATATTACCTTAACGGGGACAGCAACAGCTCTAGATAGAATCGGCGGTATAATTTCCGAACTAGCGATCGGCGAGTTGCCCAAGTTTCTCTGGTGGAAAGCCACTCCCGAACCAGATTACGGTCTGTTTAAAAGACTGGCAAACAAGTGCGATCGCGTTATTCTCGATTCCAGCACTTTTTGCGACCCACAAGCAGATCTGCGGAACGTTGGCGCATTAATCGAAGCAAACATTCCCTTCGCCGATCTAAACTGGGGAAGACTAGCAGCATGGCAAGAATTGGCTGCGGAAGCTTTCGATCCACCAGAACGTCGTGCTGCTTTATGCGAAGTCGATCGAGTAACTATTGATTATGAAAAAGGCAACTCCAACCAAGCGCTGATGTATCTCGGTTGGCTAGCCAGTCGCTTGCAATGGAAACCCGTTGCTTACGAACACGAACCTGGCGACTACGACATCAGACGCATTAAATTTACTACAGCAGACCTGCACCGAGAAATTCAAGCAGAATTAGCCGGAGTTCCCGTCGCTGACTGGGGAGATGTACTCGGAGACTTAATTAGCTTGCGTCTCACTTCTACCAACTTACAAGCAGACTGCTGCACCGTCTTGTGTTCGGAAACTACAGGTTGTATGCGCATGGAAGCAGGTGGTGGAGCTCAATCGTGTCGCATTCAACAAGTGACACCTTTGTTTGACCAAAAGACTGAACAACTACTCGGTAATGAATTGCAGCGCTGGAGTTGCGACCCACTTTATCAAGAAAGTATGGCGGTCACTTATCAAATTCTCCAATTAGTTAAAGACTAATTTTAAATCTTCCCCAGGTATAACTAGGGAAGATTTTTTTTTTGTTTATTGCTGGCAAAGTTTTCTGAATGGTAGAGGGAATATTTAATAATAAACTGTCTGATGTCTCCACAACATCTCTACTGACATTATACTGTCATGGAAAAGAAACTAAATCGAAAAATCCAATTCTGCAAGATAATAAAGCAGTGGAATTAATAGAAAAATTAAATCCAGAATTATCTAAGTTAGATAACAATCTTTATCGAGATTTGGTAAAAAATAAATTAGATAGAAAATTAGTTGCTTATATAACTTTACGAGCTAAAAAATATGACGAATATGCAAAAGAATTCTTGCAGCGATCGCCTGAAGGAATTATCGTCAATATTGGCTGCGGTTTAGATACTCGCTTTCAACGGATAGATAACGGAAAACTAATATTTTACGATCTGGATTTACCTCCAGTAATATCCCTCAAGAAAAAATTATTGCCCTCAAGCGATCGATATAATTTTTTACCATACTCGGTATTGAATTATGAATGGATGGAACAATTAGATCGGTGGCGCGATCGTCCATTTTTATTTATGGCTGAAGGTGTATTTATGTACCTTCAAGATCGAGATGTAAAATCCTTAGTGTTGAAATTACAAGAGGAATTTTCAGGTTCGGAACTAATTTGTGAGGTTTTTAACTCTTTCTGGTTGCAAAAACCACAGAAAAAAATAATAGATCTAGTATTACAAGGTGAATTACATATAGGAAAAGAAGCTACTTTTAATTTTGGGATTAGAGATAGTAAAGAGATGGAAAAGTGGCGATCGGGAATCGAATTTATTGAAGATTGGTCTTGTCTTGACGAACCAGAAAAGAAACTAGGTTTGCTAAAATTTTTAAAACATATAGAAATATTTAGGAAGACCCTCTGGAGCGTTCGCTACAAGTTAAATTAATAATCAAATTAATTTTCAGACGATCGAGCCCTTATTACGAGAATAAAAGAAGATAAATGGCAATTTCACTACAAAAAGGACAGCGAGTATCTTTAGAAAAAGTCGCTCCAGGTATATCTGCAGCACTTATTGGTCTTGGATGGGACGTTAACGTCACCGACACGGGTGCAGAATTCGATCTCGACGTATCCCTATTTCTCTTAGGTGCTGACGAAAAATTAATTTCTGAAAAGCACTTCATTTTTTACAATAACCTCATCAGTCCCGATCCAGATAAATCAGTTCAACTGATGGGAGATAATCGCACGGGTGAGGGAGAAGGAGATGACGAAGCGACGATCGTCGATTTTAGAAAAATCCCTCCAGAAGTTCAAAAAATGGTAGTTACCGTCACTATTTACGATGCAGAAAAACGGGGGCAAAATTTCGGTCAAGTTAATAATGCTTACGTGCGCTTAGTTAATATAGAAACCAAAGAAGAAGTTTTGCGCTACGACTTAGGCGAAGACTTTTCCATTGAAACAGCAATAATTATGGCTGAATTCTATCGCAAAGACGGCGAATGGCGAGTCAATGCAGTAGGATCTGGCTATCAAGGAGGCTTACAAGCACTTTTAGATCGCTATCAATAGCACAGCCAAATGGTAATCAATTTACAAAAAGGACAGCGGATCTCCCTGAAAAAAGAGGCACCTAGTTTGAGTAGAGTGATGCTCGGATTGGGTTGGGATGTAGCCAAATCTCAGGGAGGCTTATTTGGCATTTTCTCCGAGGCTAAAGAATTCGATTTAGATTCTTCTGTCTTGTGTTTGGATGCCAATGGTAGAATCCAGACTAAAGAGGATGTAATCTATTTCAGCAATCTCAGACATCGATCGGGAGCAATTACCCATTTAGGAGATAACCTCACAGGTGCAGGTGAAGGAGATGACGAACAAATTATCGTCGATTTACCTGACGTGCCTCCAGAGATTGTTAAACTGGTTTTCGTGGTGAATATTTATAATGCTCTCGATCGCCAGCAAGATTTCGGAGAAATAAAAAATGCCTTTGTTCGTTTAGTGGATGTTTCTAACAATAAAGAAATCGCTCGCTATAATTTATCGGGTGAAGAATACCGAGATCGAACGGGAATGATTATGGCAGAAATCGATCGTGACGATGGTGGATGGCAAATGCAAGCTATAGGCAGAGGTGTCAGAGTTGCTAATTTAGAAGAATTGACGCGATCGTATTCTTAAAGGGAACAGGGAATAGGGAATAGGGAACAGTCATAGGTTGAAAAGTAGATTGTTACCCTTTTCAACTATTTTCTCCTTATAGTAGATAAGCAACAGGATATCGATACAACTATTCCCTGTTCCCTGTTCCCTATTCCCTATTCCCTAAAGCTATGTCAAGAAAGATTAAGGGCTAGGAGTTTTGAGGCATTGGCAAGAAGCGATCGCTTTACACTAAATAGAAAAACAAATTTCTAGAGCAAATTAGTTTGCGACAGGTAAATTATGTTTCCTAATCTCCGCCCTCGCCGTCTCCGCCAACATCCTCAATTGCGCCGCATGGTCAGTGAAAATACCCTCACTGCTAGCGACCTGATCTATCCTCTATTTGCAGTACCTGGTGAATCAGTTGCTACCGAAGTCAAATCAATGCCAGGAGTCTATCAACTGTCTGTAGATAAAATCGTGGACGAAGCAAAAGAAGTTTACGACCTAGGTATTCCTGCAATTATTCTATTTGGCATCCCAGACACTAAAGATGACGATGCTACAGGCGCTTGGCACGATTGCGGTATCGTTCAAAAAGCCTCAACTGCCGTAAAAGAAGCCTTACCAGATTTAATTGTTGTTGCCGATACTTGTTTGTGCGAGTATACTCCCCACGGTCACTGCGGTTATTTGGAAACAGGGGATCTATCGGGACGAGTATTGAACGATCCGACCCTGGAATTACTGAAAAAAACAGCAGTATCTCAAGCTAAAGCTGGTGCTGATATTATCGCTCCTTCCGGCATGATGGACGGTTTTGTTGAGGCAATTAGAGAAGGATTGGACGACGCTGGGTTTCAAGATACTCCTATTCTCTCCTACACTGCTAAGTATGCCTCAGCTTACTACGGCCCGTTTCGGGATGCAGCCGAGTCAGCACCTCAATTTGGCGATCGCCGCACTTACCAAATGGATCCTGCCAACGGTATAGAAGCCCTCAAAGAAACAGAATTAGATATTGCTGAAGGGGCAGATATGTTAATGGTTAAACCCGCTTTAGCCTATATGGATATTATCTGGCGCATCAAACAAATAACTAATTTGCCCGTTGCTGCCTACAATGTCTCTGGTGAATATTCTATGGTTAAAGCTGCTGCACTTAACGGCTGGATCGACGAGAAAAAAATCGTTTTAGAGACATTAACTGGTTTTAAACGTGCGGGTGCAGATTTGATTTTAACCTACCACGCTAAAGATGCCGTTCGTTGGATGCAAGAACAGTAAATATTCGCTCGTCTAAGACTGGCATTTTTCAGTCTTAGATTGTATTAAATAAAACTAAGTCGATTACGTTTAAGAAAGCAATCCTTTGACATGGCTGATGATGCCATCAGGATCTATACCCTGGTAGGGATATTGCTCCCACAGCCCCCCGCAACCTTCTCGATAAGTTCCCAGATAAGCATACTTGGGAGTATATCCCCGTTCCAACAGCCAGGAACCGAAGCGGCTGCCCAATCCCGTGCGTCGATTGAAGGCTTCTACTACCATCACGAAGGGGGAGTGGCCAATTTTCTTCATCATTTCTTCATCCACTACGTTCAAGGTAGGTTTATTGATTAAGCCCACGTCAATTCCTTGCTGCTTCAGCCGTTCTACTGCATCTAGGGACCGATAGAGGCTATCCCCGAAACTAATAATGTAGCCAGCTGTTCCCTCCCGAATCACCTCGTCCTTGCCAGGAGTGAAAGTGTAGCCCTCGCCATAGAGTTCTTTCCCTCCTGCATCTAGTAAATTCGGCACTTTAGAACGGGTGGAAAAAATAAAGCGCAATCCTGGATCGTTGAAGACAACTTCCACGCAAGCTTTCATCTGTCCTGCATCCGCTGGAAAGTAGAGACGAGTCTCATAGCCATCATTTAACCCGTTATCGGCAAACATATTATTTAACCCGAAGTGGCAGGTATTGTCCGCCATGTCGTCAATGCCGGCGTGGGAGAAGTGGCAGAGGACGTTAGAGAAGTTAAGCCGCGCCATCGTAATTTCAGAGATGCACATTTCTAAAAAGGCGCTGAAGGTAGCGAAAATGCCTTGTTTGCCTTTCTCCATGCCAAAGCCCGATGCTGCCGAAAAGTTAGCCCGTTCCATAATCCCGCCACTGATGAAGATTTCAGGATAGGCTTGGCGGATTTGTTTCATTCCGCAGGAACCTTCTAAGTCGCTGTCTACACACAGTACCTTTTCCTTGCGCTCCGCTTCGCTCATCCGACTGAGAATGGAGACTACTGTGTCACCAAAAACATTGCGGTTCGACCCCATCTTGCTGCCGGAACCGAGATAAGTGTTTGGATTTTTCAGCTTGGGAATACTCTTGAGGTATTTGGCGGCAGCATCTTGTCCCCGCTTTTCCAGGTAAGCAACAGCTAAGTCAACGGGAATCACGTCGTGTCCGTGGGGCGAACCCTCTAGTCCCTCAATCCCGACGCACATCCGACGCCAATTGATGACAGCCACCGGCCCATCTGTCGTGACTGCTTGGCAGAGGCGGCGGTAGAGGTTGTCTAGGTCTTCACCTTCTCCCGCTAATGTCAGCAGTCCATGTCCCCCTAGGGTGCGACTGAGATCGTAGCCAAATTGGTATTGAGAAGGATGTCCTGCAATGGTCACGTCGTTATCGTCGATCGCTAATTTGACGTTGAGGCGGTGGGCAGCAGCGAAGCGAGCAGCTTCGGCATCGTCTCCTTCTTGCTGTGCCCCGTCGGAACCGAGGCAGAAGACGATTTTGTTGGGATTGGCCATAGCTACTCCATTGACGTAAGGCCAAAGGTGTCCCAGCCGCCCAGAACTAAACTCTATACCAGGGGTAAGTCCTAATTCGGGGTGTCCTGGCAGTTTAGAATGAGCTTCTCGGTAGTGAAGGAGGGCTTCGGCACTCAAGTGACCCCGCAGTACTGCCATCAGGTATTGGGTGGCTACTCGATGTCCTGCTTCGTCGAAAAATATGGGGACGAATTTGTCGGGTGCGCCTCGAAAAAAGCCATCGAGGATCGTGACTTCAGGGACAGTATCGTAGGGACCACCTGTGTGTCCCCCTACTCCTTTAGCTGCGCCAGTAGCAGTGAAGAAAACGATTGCGTCTCGGCAGAGTTGGATATTGGCTTTAAGGACATCTCGCTGCTCTTGGGTCAAGATGGGCTTTGCTGGGTCTAAAGCCAGAGGCTGATAAGTACTTAAGTCAATCGGAAAACTGTTCGTTGTTAAGTTCATTGTCTTACAGGCTCCTACCCCTAGCTCTAGAAACAATTTTGGCAAACTATGTTAGCTGAAAGAGTTGAATTCGCTCGGTATTATTTTAGTCTAATCAAACGTTGCTTAAAAATTTTTTCTATTCCTAAACGATCGCAATTGTTTCCCAGAATAATTTCCATCATGGATTTATTTGCTATCTGTGATTTTACACCTTATTTTCAAGATAGGAAAGGAGATTTAGTTGAAGAAGCTCACAGAATAACAAGAATCTGACAATCATTAATTAATTTTTATTTTTTCTATTGGTTGAGCATTAAGCTTTCCATTAGTTACAGGAACTACAGAATCCCACCTTCCGCACGTCAAGTTGTCATAGGTGTTGTAGTATATGATTGAGCGATGTTGGCGATCCGTGTAGCGGATCGCGCGCGGAATGATTTTGGCTATTTTGCCTAACTGGGTAAAATGCGATTGCAAAATAGCCCTTATTAGGTAATCTTTATATATTACATTTTGACGTGCGGAAAGAGAATTAGATCCTCTATTTGGGAATATTGCTCTTCTAATTGCTGTTGGAGTTTAGTCACTTGTGTGACTTGCTCGCTGTATTTTTTTTGTAGAGTTTCAGTTGTTTCTCTTTCTCGCTCGAGATGTTGTTGTAAATCAATAATTTGCTCGTCTTTAGCAACTAATTCTTCTTGTTGAATTTGTGAGTTATTGGTTAGTTGCTCTATTTGTGAAGATTTTTCATCCAGTTGTTCTTGGAGTTTAGTCACTTGTGTGACTTGCTCGCTGTATTTTTTTTGTAGAGTTTCAGTTATTTCTATTTCTCGATCGAACTAGTGTCATTTTTCTTATACATTCCTTGACATACTTGGTTATTGTGCGTAGGTATATCCATCCTTTTGATGAACTCGCTTTAGTCTTTTGAGGTGAATACTTTTAGCTTTTTGCCCAAAAACAGTAAAGTTAAAG
>JASJDA010000316.1 GCA_030065755.1 Prochloraceae cyanobacterium
AGCCTTGTTGCGATCTAGGCGGGTATTTTGAGCAGAACTAAGAAGCATACTAATCTTAAAATTATTTTTATATTTTGTCTATTCTTTAGTTACTCCGCTGGTCAACTGCGATCGTTGTTGCTCTTATCCGAATCAGAGTGCGATCGATTCTCAAAAAATACCAGCGTGCTTGGGTTTTGGCTGATTAATGTTGGTCGATAACTATAAATACCACAATACTCCTATTTCGCAATAGGTGCGATCGCTCTATAAAGAAGCCCGTCACAACAGTGCGATCGCCTTTCCACTGCCCCGATCTCAGAACACGAGAAATTTACACAAAGAAAAATTTAGCTACTTCAACATCTTTGCTGCACTACCATAGGGAAAGAATTGTTGAATAAGAACTAAGGGCATTCATAAGTTGAATGGGCGCTCTGCAAATGCAGACTTCGCCCATTCAACTTATGACATATTTCATTTACCAAGGTTTTCTCCCTAACCTTTTTTTATAGTCACCGCTCAAAAAGTTTCTCTTTTGTTCCTTTCATAGTCGCCTCTTCCTAGAGCCTGGCTTGGCATTTGTTTCCGATGAGGAAACGTAACCACTTATTCTATGGCGAAGGTAGATTAACAACGAGCTCAATTCCATAATAACATTTATGGGTCTTCGAGTTTTAAGTAATAAAAAAAATTTATCCAGCTTATTTTGCCAACCTAGAAGAAGTTGCTCTCCATTTTTACCGAATGTCGCGAAAGTGTTCGGCAGAGCGAAGCCGTCGGCGCCGACTGCGTCATCCGTCAAGGAATAGCGTTCAATAGGAGTATCTTCGTGCGAGCGTTATTGGGAGGCGAGCGCGCGCTCGTAAATGAAACACTTCTCGTTATTATACTCGATCGTATTAAACTAACCGGTTTACTCTAAAGTCTTCTCTACCCAGTGCCAGTAATGCTTGGAGTCCCTCTCAATCTATTAACAGAATATTGATTTTTTGTCTGTTTACTAGTTGACCTTGACCCTTTACTTCTATTAAGCACTAGCTCTTTCTAGAACCATTATTGATAGCGACCGGATGCAATTGCCTTAACCCATTTTCTCCCCTCTATGGCAGCGGTTTCAGCCGTATAAAAAATACCTTGATATCTACGTACTTTTCCTGTGCGGTCAAAATATGCAAATTGCCAACAATGAGCGGGAGTGTAAAAAACCATCAACGTGATTCCGTCAATATAGAAATATGCTGTTAATATTTGGTTGAGGGTTAGGGAAAATAAAAATGGCAGATGTGGCTCAGAAAGTAACCATTCTAGTCAAAAAGTTCCAGAGCGAGGCTGATCAACTAACTATTGACGATCGCACTTTAGTGCTATTTACTCATCGTCAGAGCGGGGAAATTATCGGCAAAACTAAAGCTACTGCTCAAAAATTTCGCCAACAAAATGCCGAACAACTGCCAGAACCAATTAAAGCTTATATTCCCGAGCGCAGAAGACAAATTCCTCTCACTCCACCTACCGCAGCAATAAACCAATATGAGTACTGCTGTAAACAATCTTCCTATTCTTAATAAAGAATCCAAACATTTTGGCGACCCAGTAGTAATTGTTGGAGGCGGGCCAGCAGGTCTTGCTACGGCTCTAATGCTAGCCCAACGTGGCTGGACAAATATTACTATTCTCGAAAAACGTCCCTCTGCCGATTATTACGAACCTGACAAGTCATATAACTTTTCAATTGACGGTCGGGGGCAAAAAATTATGGAGTTCCTTGGACTAATTGAGGAATTAGCAAAAATTGGGGTTTCAAGATCCGTATTATGTATCACGCAAATTGAATCCGACGGAAGTAGAAAAACTACACAATCCCCTATATCGGATCCAAATCGCAAAATTTCTTACGTTTTATCGCGAAAAGCATTTTTAAAGTTTTTGTCTCAGGAAATTGAACAGAAATGGGGCGCGAGCATTAAAGTTTTGTTTAATACTAAGTGCGTTGAAATCCAGAAGATTGTTAGGGAGACAGAAGAAGAAAAAATCTCGATTGTAGCCAGCCTTGATAATGGGAATGTTATAAAGTTTGAGCCGAATTTTTTAATTGGTTGTGATGGCATTAACTCTATTGTTCGTCAATCTCTTTTGGAGTGGGACAACTCCGATAAATTTGAAATGAAGTACTTTCCCTCTCCAAGTACTGGCTTAAGATACAAAGTTTTAACCTTACCGCCAAATTTTCCTCTCGAGCGCAATGGGAATTATATTGCTGTTCACAACCAATTTTATTCTATTAATGGGGCAATAAGCGAGCGCAAAAAAGCTTTATTTCTCGCACTATTTCCTTCTCAAAACCCTGAAGAACCCCGTAGCGCTATTATTGTTAAGCCACCAGACCACAAGGTTTGGGGACTCAAAAATAAGGAGCAAGTTTACGATTATCTAGAAACTGTTTTCCCACAACTACCCATACGTCAAATAGTTTCACCCTTAGAAGCCGAGAGATTTGCTACAAGTGAAGGTGGGAAGTTTCCTCCACCTCAATATTGTTCTCAATCTCACTTCATTTTAGGAAGCGAGCCCTCTTTTACTGCTGGGATCTTACTCATAGGGGATGCTATTCATTCTTTTCCCCCAGACATCGGTCAAGGTGTGAATGCCGCCTTAGAAGATGTCTATGTTCTTAATAAAGCGCTTTCTCAAAGCCATGACGCTCTTTTTATCGCCCTACCTTTATACGAATCCTTACGATCTTCTGAGACAAAAGCTTTGGTGCGTCTTGCACAAATTAGTTCCCCTTGGCAATACAATCAGGCACCCTTCCGCAAGCGACTTTGGAACATCAACTTTTTATTCCGTCTTAAATTGAGTCAATGGTTGCCCTTTATCTTCAGTCCCCCAGCGGTTTTTCTGCTCCAGAATCACCGACTCAGCTACAGTGAAATTTGGCAGAAAGTCAAACGAACCACTCAAAATTTGTATTTATTTGGACTGGCGAGCGCTCTAGCTGTATTGACTTTAGTCTTGAAAATTTTCTCAATTAATATTATTAATATAAAATAACATGAAGGCCTTCTAAAAACTAAAAAAAACGATGACTTCAATCAAACTTTTTCATCTTGATTTTTATTATTTTTTGTTTTTTCACTATGTTTACTATCCCTTTATTTTTCTCTTAGTTCGTTTACTCCTATTAAAATCAAACTTATTTCCTTCAAAAACCCATTGGCCACAACCAATTCTTCATACTTTGCCTTATTCTCATTACTGTGAAAAAGTTCGTTGGGCATTAGATTTACAAAATGAAATTTATTTAGAAAGGCCTCACGGATTAATGACTTATGCTCCTTTTAGTCTCTACTATACACAAGCGAAATATCGCAAAGTACCTATATTAGTTTTAGAAGATAATATTACTATTACTGGTTCGACTGACATTTTATTATATTTTTATGAAAAGTACCCAGACCAATATAAATGGCTTTATCCCAATCCAGAAGTAAAGGAAATTGAGAGATATTTGGATGTCCAATTAGGGGAACCTGTTATGGGATTAATTTATGCTATATTTTTTAATCGTCAAAATACTCACACTTTATCTTGTTGGCGAAGCAATCTTGAGAGAAATATCCCCGATTGGGAGAGTTTAATGTTTAATGTAATAGCCAGGGATTTTAGATTTGTTATTGAAAGTAATCAGGGGCCTTTTCACAGTGATATAAAGATTTTTTTAGACACATTGGAAGAGGTATTTTCTCACATCAATAAATTGTTAGAAGAGCGAACATATTTAGCAAATACTTCTCACATCACCGCAGCCGATATTACCTTTGCCAGCTTATCACTCCCTCTTTTATGTCCAGAAAAAATGGAGGATTTATATATCAAAAGTTCAGACTTTCCTCGGGATTTTCAAAAAATTATTGAGAAATTTAGACAGACTAAAGCCGGTCAATTTGCTTTAAAATTATATGAAAACGAAAGAACTAGAGGAAACCAAGTTCAAATTAAAAAATTAACGTCATTAAATGCTTAATTAATAATATTCAGAATCTCATCCTAATTTCGACCCCGTTGAATGATAAGCTTAATAGCACTGCTTCTCTTTATTTAAAAACAGATGAAAAAAGTTCTTGTTACTGGTGCTACTGGAAGAACCGGTCTTTTAGTAGTTAACAAACTCAGACAATACCCCAGAGAATTTAAAGTAGTAGGTTTAGCAAGAAATGAAGATAAAGTTAAAGAAATATGGGCTTCTACAGATGATTTTTACTTCGGCAATATTAAAGATAAAACTACTATAGAAAAAGCTATTTCTGGTTGCGATGCTTTAGTTATTCTCACCTCAGCTGTTCCGCAAATTAAAGGAACTCCCGCTCCAGGGGCCAGACCAGAATTTTATTTCGCCGATGGCGAAAGTCCAGAAGAAATAGATTATTATGGGCAAAAAAATCAAATTGATGCGGCCAAATCAGCCGGAATTAACCATGTTGTTTTAGTGGGTTCGATGGGAGGAACAGAGGAAACTAATCCTCTTAACAGGGTTGGAAATGGCAAGATATTAATTTGGAAACGGAAAGCCGAACAATATTTAATCGATTCTGGCATCAATTATACTATTATTCGAGCTGGAGGTTTATTAAATGAACCAGGTGGAAAAAGAGAATTGCTTGTCGGTAAAAACGACGAATTATTAAAAAATCCTCCCGATGGTATTCGCCCCTCCATCCCTCGAGCAGATGTCGCTGAATTGGTAGTTCGAGCTTTACAAATTGATGAAGCCAAAAATAAAGCAATGGATACTATTTCCAGACCTCCTTCAGAAAACGGAGAAAATGTCAAGATAGATTTTGTCAAGTTATTTGAACAAACAACGGCCGGACTTTAATTGGGCTACAAAAAAATCCCAGGTCTATACCCGATCGTTGATGGCAGAAGGCCCAGTTTATAAAAGATGGTCAGAGCCGATAATTGCTCGAAGCCACGATTTATTTCTGTTGGTCATACTGTTGGCGAACTTAATATTCCATGTTGAAACAACGTAATTACCTTGTTTCAGCCAGATACCTGAGAACGAGTTTATTGTACTTTAGGCTCTTTTGTGAAGTTCCCCAACAGTATCGGGCTGGATGCAAGGGGCTATTAGTTCAGCACTTAATGCGGTACTTCATCTTGTAGAACAACAGTGAGCTTCTCTCGAGTTGGCAAGTTAATTGGTAGAATGCCCTCAAAAGAGCCAGAACCAAACGTTAGATTATATACGCTACACACAATCTTCCAGATGTAGGTGAAGGGACAGGGGGTGAAAAAAAGATGTGTAGCGTATATAAATGAAATCCCTATTAAATTGGCGAAATTGGCAAGGCAACACCTCTTGATTGACCAGTGCCAACTTCCGTGTCTCGATGGAACCCTCACTCCTCAAATGCGATCGCTAACCTCAAATTTAGTCTTGAAAACATCTTAAAAGTTGGGAATGGCGAATTGCACGACACTCGGCACTTCGCCGAGTGCGCCTAGTATGGTTTGTAGGGGGCGCACAGGCTCGCCTGTGCCGAAGACGCGCCGTTCTTCGGCACTCTCTGGGATTTTCAATGGCAGCGATCGTAAATGAAACATTAGGAGCGCTCGTACTCAAGGCTATTAAACTACTCGGTTTAGTGTAACAACTGCGCTCGCCGCTGCTCTTACACGAATAAGAGTGCGATCGATGGAATAATTATTGGTACTAAGAAATAATTATGCTATAGCGCTACGCATTAAGGTTAAGACGCTTGTATAATAGAAAGGATTTTTATAGTTCGATCGTAAAATTAAAAATTATGCCTGCTCCTTATAGCTACGATCTACGAAAAAAAGCCATTAAAGCTGTAAAAGAAGGACAAAGAAAAGTCGATATTTGTCGTGTTCTCAATATAAGTCGAAATACTTTAGATTTATGGCTAAAAAGAGAAAAAGAGACGGGGGACTGCAAAGCGATCGAGAACTATCAAAAAGGTAAGCCACAGAAAATTAAATATCTTTCAGAATTTGAAAAATTTGCCAAGAATCATCAAGATAAAAGTCAAACAGAGATTGCTGAACTCTGGGGGGATAATCTAACTCAACAAAATGTTAGCTATGCTTATAGAAGATTAGGAATTACTCGAAAAAAAAACATACGGCTATGAAGAAAGAGATGAAGAGAAAAGAAGTGAATTCCTCAAAAAACTAGAACAATTAGAAAAAGAAAAGTTAGTTTATGTAGACGAGGCTGGATTTGATAATAGAGAAGATTCTCCTTATGGCTATAGTCCTAAAGGAGAAAGATGTTACGCTTTTAAATCTGGCAAGAAAAGAGAAAGGACTAGTTGGATTGCAGCTTTTAAATCAGGTAAAATATTTGCTCCTTTAACATTTGAAGGTTCCTGTAATCGAGATTTATTTGAAGTTTGGTTATCTCAAAAATTAATTCCTCAATTGAATTATGGTGATATTATTATTTTAGATAATGCTACTTTTCATAAAGGCGAAACTATTAGAGAAATTGTAGAAGAAGCTGGATGTGAAATATGGTATTTACCACCTTATTCTCCTGATTTAAATAAGATTGAAAATTGGTGGTCAGTTTTAAAAACTTGGATGAAACAAAAGCTAAAAGCATTTGAAACAGTACGAGAATGTGTCGATGCTGCTTTCAGGCAGTGTCCTAACGTTTTTGCGTAGCGCTATATTTTTAAATCGGGGATTCAAACCACCGACTTAAAAATAACCAATTGCATTGTCATTTATTGGGGGTTTTAAACCCAATAGAACTCACTACTCACTACTTACTACTCACTACTCGTATAAACTGAGAGTAGCTCGCCTGCACCTAGGCTCTACTAAAACTAAGTAGTCTGACAAAATCAAAGCCAACTGTATTGGATTGCGAGCCTTATCTTATACTGTTGGCGAACTTCCATTAGTTTTAAATTCTAGAACTTCTTCTACACCTACAGAGCGGGCCAAAATTAATAACTCAATTTTGGCCCGCTCTGTTGATGCTAATAACTCGATTGCATCACTAACACCCACTCTTTTGGCCAAAAACATTAACTCCTTTTTTTTCAATTTACTTCCTCAAGAAACAAAATTTAACAATAGTCGACATTTTAGCGAAGACTATGAAATAAGATCGAGAACTGCAAGTGATGATGAGCACTCAATTTTGTAATTAGCTCCTTAATTTCAAAAGGTCTACTTGAACTTGAGCTACTAATGTTGATTATTTTACAAAAAAGTGCATTTTGAGGCTAAAAGTTCGGTTTAGCGCCAACATTTTACTAGTCAAATATTTTATTATAACTTATAGAAAGAGTTATTACTCAGGCCACCATGAATCAAATCACTAATAGATCTCCAACTGAGAAAAATTTATTGTGGGAATACGTTAATTCACTGGACATCGAAACTGTGGCTCAGTTGTCTCAACCATCCATTGAAGCCCTAGAGATTATGGGAACTAATCTGGTTGAAATCTTAGGGAATTTACCAGACGAAAATTTTGCTGTGACGATCGCTACTACCAAGCAGCATCTCAACATACTTCTGGCAAAGGCAATGGTCAACGGTTATTTTCTTCG
>JASJDA010000317.1 GCA_030065755.1 Prochloraceae cyanobacterium
AAAACTCACACTGTAAATCGCACTGTTATGGGCTGGAATGACCGAGAGTTTTTTTCCTTTCACTTGCCAAAGTTTAACGGTTTTGTCCTTACTGGCGGTAGCAATTGTCTCACCATCAGGACTAAAACTCACGCTCCAAACCCAATTTTTATGTCC
This sequence comes from Prochloraceae cyanobacterium, assembly GCA_030065755.1. Classification (GTDB taxonomy): domain Bacteria; phylum Cyanobacteriota; class Cyanobacteriia; order Cyanobacteriales; family JASJDA01; genus JASJDA01. The sequence continues at coordinate 157 of JASJDA010000317.1, forward strand.
GGTCAAAGTTTGAAGTTTATCCCCGTTTAAGCTCCAGAGTTGGACGCTTCGATCGAGACTAGCACTAGCAATTGTCTCACCATCGGGGCTAAAATTGACCCTAGTAACCTGATCGCTATGAGAACCGAGTATTTTCGGTTTATCCTCATCTAAGCTCCAGAGTTGAACAGTTTTATTACTACTGCCAATGGCTATCGTCTGGCTATTAGGGCTAAAACTTACGCTCCAGATATTATTATCTCCATCGCGAGCGTCTGCATCATTATTGGGGAGGACCTTAACAGAATTGAGTTTTTCCCCCTCTCTACTCCAAAGTATGACAGTTCCATCTTCACTGCCAGAGGCAATTTTTTCTCCATCAGGACTAAAAGCTACGCTTTTAACCCTCTCTGTATGTTCCTTGAGGCATTTAAAGAAATGAAACTTTCCGTCTTTAGAGTCCTTTCTCCAAAGTCGAACAGTTTTGTCGCTACTGGCAGTAGCAATTGTCTCCCCATCAGGACTAAAACTTACACTCCAGACTGAACTTTCATGTGCAGGAATGCTTTGGAGTAATTTACCATCTTTGCTCCAAAGTTTGACAGTATCATCCCAACTGGCAGTAGCAATTGTCTCCCCATCAGGACTAAAACTTACACTCCAGACGAGAAGTTCATGTGCATCAGGAATGTTTTGGAGAAGTTCACCATCTTTGCTCCAGAGTTTGACAGTTTTGTCGCTACTGGCAGTAGCAATTTTCTTCCCATCAGGGCTAAATTTAACGTCTATAACTTGATCTTCATGTTTTTCTAATCGATTGCGCTCTACAATTTTATAGAGCATCTCCTGCAATAACCCATCGACCTGCCTCTGGGTATCAGCTTTGTTCTCTAATCCAGGAATTGGCAAACTAACTAGGATTCCATTCAGTTTTCTCGATGCCTTTACACTTGGTATCAGCGCATCAAACTCACGATTAGAGAGCAAGAGAGCTTCTGAGAAAGAATTCAAAGCGTGAATTTCCCCTATCTCTGCTTCTCTCGATTGAATAACAGCAACGACGGCTAATCCTGCCATAACTAATCCTATTAGAATACTGGCAATACTCACCGCAACGGCCCTTTTCTTGTCTTGAACGAGTTTTTTTACTTTTCTTTTTTGCAGCCAGTCTAAGATTGCCAGAGCTAGTACGTCGTGAAAAATCTCATAGCGCCGCACGTTTGGATTGTTGGGCGATGGTCCAACCGATCGCAAAATGCGCTGTCCTCCACTAGCTAGTTTTTCTAACAACCCTTCGAGTTGCATTGGTTCTAGTTCTAGTTCTATAGATTCCGCTAGTTCGAGAACAGGATAAGCAATTTTAGTTCCACTTGGGGTCACAAGGTACTGAAAAATACTTGCTGCAGCTTCCCGTTCACTTTCTGACAGCAAGTCCATCCGTTCATTAAGGTGCTGCTTGATAATCTTTTCTGCGCCGCCCAGTTTAGTCAGTGTCTCTAGGCGCAGGCGGTTTGAGCCCTCATTCATCTCCTCCTCCCACAAGCGGACCATTACCAGTTGCAGATAAGGGGTTTCAATTTTTACCTCTGGTAAAGTTGTAGGCTTGATTTCAGTACCGCCACGTCCATACTCGCCTAGAGAGACTTTGCCGACCTTGACTTGATCTAATACCTCTTTAATTAACTCTGGTTCGATGCCAATTAATTTTGTCTCCGGTTTCTGCCGGCGGTTGTATTCCCTTATCGGTTTCCTAATCGCATCGATCGCTGACTTTTCATCCAAGTATTCAATGTGTAAACGATTGTCGAACAAATTAAGAATAAGTCCCTTGAAGCGATCGAGTTTGTTCAACGAATCCGCGCGGATAGAGATGAGGAAATTAGCCTGCAGATCTGGGCAATTGACTGCACGGGGAAACTCAATGGCGAATGTTCCCTCCCCGTCTTCATGGGGATGATACAAGAAATACTCCTCGAACTGGTCGAGGATGATTAACAGTTTTCCACCTCTATCCTGTCTACCAATCAGCTCCGTCCACGCCTGCAAAGTCTTGTCAAGTCTGCACGACTTTGGCACGGGCTTAAGTCCTTTGTCGTCTAAAATACTCTTGATTTCTGCTTCGACCTGCTGCATTAACCCGAGCAACGGCGGGTCGCGCCAGGAATTGAACACGACAACAGCAAATTCAGGTTTGTCGAACTTTTTCCGATCTTGACGTAAGTGATAGGCGACCCCTGCCCGAAGAACAGAAGTTTTGCCCACGCCACTAGCGCCATAGAGCAGAGTCAACCTTGAGGCCATCAGGTTATCGGTAATAATCCGACACCACTTTTCTCTTCCAAAGAAGAATGGCGCGTCCTCTTCAGAGTAGGGCATCAGGCCCTTGTAGGGCGTGTATTGATTCCCTTTATTGGTGTTTAGTGAGGACATTTTCAAGGCTCGTGAATATTCTGTTTGTTTTAAGAAGTATCAATAAAGATCGCCCCTCGTCGAGGAGAGCGAGCACTGTTTCAATCGTTTACTGCTGTTACGATTTTTTTGCCAATCTCGGCCAACACCTGGTCTTGCTGTGCCTTGGGAAGAGTATTCAACGGTTGAGAAATATCATGGGCTGCCTGGTATTTTTCAATATCGGAATACTCGTACAAGCAGTGACTCAGATAAACCCATACGATCGTCAGCCCCTCCTTTTCAGCTGCTTCCAGTAAAGGTGGCAGTTCCTCTTGGGCAATAAAGTTAGAGGCTAGGAAATTTGCACTCACCAACAAGACAGCTACTTTAGCAGTTGCTAGAGCTTTTTCGATTTCCTCTTTCCACTTTGCTCCTGGGTCGATTTTAGTGTCATCCCAAGTTGACACTTTCCCTGCCCGAGTAACGGGCACGAGCATGATCTGGAGTTGCTCCAACCAATCTTTGTCCTTATGGCTGTAGCTAATAAAGACTTTGTCACGTTTCATCGGTAAGCTCCCTTTTTGTCTTGCAGGACCTTCCTTTGCCGGTAGTTCTCGCACCTGCTCATTCAACTTGTTAATGTAATCATCCAGAGATATGTCGATGGGTTCGCGCCCAGTGTATTTCATCCAGAACTTTCGATCTAAAATTTCAGGAGTTGATTGAATCGCCCACCACTTTCTGCCACTCCTGTTAAATATCAGATTCGACCAGATTCGATGTAGAATGACCCGCAGATTCCAAGAGCTCGGATTGTATCCCAGGAACAAGATATGGCTGTTGTGCAGTTTGTTTAATAAAGTAGCTGGCAGCAGAGTGGATATATCCCTATGGGCTAAATAGTCAATGCATTGGTCTTCGGTAATAACAAAGTTTTCCTCATACTCCATAGTGCCTTTTCCACCGCCGTAGAGTTTGAGAATAACTGGGCATTGGTCGAGGGAAAGGCGATCGTACTCGTTTGGCTTATCAATTGAATAGGGCTGGCCATCGTCAATTATATCTACCTTGCCCGCTGCTGAGACCTGTCGTATAAACTTTTTATGTACGAACTTACTACCCTTGCTAGCGTCTACTTTAAAAGATACTAAATCGAACGGCTCTCCAACCTCTTTGAAGGCGCGTTCCAGTGTACTATCAAAGCAGGTCGTCACGAGCAGTTGGTACGGAGGAGAGTAGCCCTTAGCACGCATAAGGCCTGGGAGTTTGGCTAAGAACAGGTGCAATGGGTTAGGGGGATATTTAGTATCAAAGAGTTGGTAAAGTATTCCGTAAAGAACGTCTGGACTTTGGCTGAGCAGGTCGAGGTATTGCGACACTTGCTGGAGAGCCAGCTTATCAATTAAACCTGTCCTAATCGGACATCCAGTTGGCAAGTATTCTATGTTTTCGCATAGTGGGCAACCAATCTCTTTGCTGTACCCACACCCAGAGATTTGATCTAGGTATAGAGCCAGTTCAATATTGGTGGGTGGATATTTAGGTGGATTGTCGCCATTGCGCCATTTTTCTAAGTCTCCCTTTTCATTTCTGAGGCGACCGCACATATTTATCTCGTCGCCAAGGAAGGGGACCATTTGGTTCTCGATAATCGCCTTGGCAACTATATAGTAGTGTGGAGCAAGTGGCTCCAATCTTAGCGGTGAGGATAAAGAAATCATAAGCTCAGGAGTCAAGAGCTCCCAGTTCAGCTATCGAGAGAAATCGGGTGCATCTCACTTTTGTTGAGATTTGACATTCCCGCCGTTGAACAAAGGCAGAGGCCAGAAGGCAGAAGGGTCAATAAACCTCTTACAAAAATTTTTTTGGGATTTAATGGGTAAACTAGGTTGTATTTGCTCCCGACCGGACTATTTCATAAGAAAAGGTCACATTACCCACTAAACAAGCAAAATTACTCTTTTTTTTATTATAACGTCAACTCCGATTAGAGAAGCTAAATCTACAAGAAAACTTGCAGTTGAGAGCCTACGGTTTCAAACCGTAGGATGAAAACAAGAGCGAGATTTTAATCTCACGTATCCTCTTCTAATCTTAATCTGTATAATTTTCTTTTTTTTTAACAGCAATATTGTCTGAATTTTTCTTTTTTTCTAGGGCTTAACTTTCTCTTAAAACTTTTTTATTTGCTCATACATATTATTAGTATTAACTGCTATAATATTAACATGAAATATCAAACGCAGAAGATACTATTAACAGGCAATATAGACGACGAGGCAGAACACTATTTGCTTTGGGTCTGCTGTCAATCAAATAGTCTTTATAACTCGGCTCTGTTTGCAGTTAGACAAGCTCACGCGCGAGAATTGTGAAACTCGTACTTTCTTTGATTTTGACGACCAATATAGGAGTGCTTTTAAAACTCGATATGTTAGAGTCAATTACTCCCAATTGTGTAAGGATTTTAAAGAGAATAAACACTATATTGCTTTAGGAGGGCAGCAAGCACAGCAATGTCTTAAAAGCGTACTCGAAGGGATAAGTAGCTATAACCAATTACTTAATAAGTACTGGCAAAGAGAAATAGAAGCTCGACCGAGAATTCCTTCATATCGTAAGAAACGAGGACTATACCAAGTGACTTTTCCAGCTCAAGCTGTAACTTATGACGAGTTTGAGGGAACTTGTAAGCTAGCTATTAGCAGAGAATGTAAGTCAGAACTTGTTAACAAAGAAATAATTGTCCCTGGTGGCTTTGGCATAACTTGTGACCAATTAGCTGAAGTTAGAATTGTTCCAAGCTGTGGCAAGCTATGGGTTGAATACGTTTATAAAATTCCTGACCAAACAGCTATTGAATTAGATTATAAACAAGCTCTAGGTATCGATCCAGGAGTAACAAATTGGTTAACAGCACTCAGTACTAAAGGCAAAAGTTTTATTCTGTGTGGTCGTAAAATCAAGTCAATTAATCAGCGATATAACAAAGCAGTTGCCAAATACAAAACAGGAAAATCCGACCTATATTGGGATGATTGTTTAGATAAGCTTACCCATAAACGTAACTGTCAAATGAGAGATGCCGTTAACAAAGCAGCTCGATTCATCATCAACTATTGTCTTAATCACGGCATTGGTAATATTGTTTTTGGCTGGGGGCAAGGAGTAAAAACTGAGTCGAATTTAGGTAAGCGGAATAATCAGAATTTCGTACAAATACCAACAGCTAGACTAAAAAATAGAATCCTCGAATTAGCAGAATCAGTAGGAATTATTTTTACTGAAATTGAAGAATCTTATACCTCAAAAAGCGGATGCGACCCAGCTCGAATTCAATTCGAGCTGGAACGCGCACCAAGCAGCAGTTTTCTAGACTCTGACTTATTACCTAAATACGGTGAAAAACCCGAACAGTATGAGTTTTCAGGTCAAAGAATAACTAGAGGTACTTATAAAACGGCACGTGGTTGGCTTATTTCGGCTGATGCTAATGGCGCAGCAAATATTCTCAAAAAAGTAGCGATACAGTTAGGGATTTCTCTAGCCGAGGTCGGTAGAGCAGCATTGACACTGCTCAAGCGATACGATTTGTCTTGCATAAGAAAATCCTATCGTAAACGGAGCGAGGCGTGTCAATTGACCGCCGTAGCGACAACAGTTTAGAATTCCGTTTTTTCAAAGACGGGAGATGTCAAAGTTGCCTTTATTGATAATTATTGCTATGTAGTCTGTTGCAATGATTCTATTTTGGATGGTGATTCCTATGTAGTTTTCAATGCATCGATAGTAGTTTTGATTTCCCAACGGATATAAAACTCTCGAGCTAACAGCAGAAGAGGTGAGAGATGATACGAGGAGTCTAGCGTTCAAAAAGGTCACTCATTCTGATACTTGTAACCCCCTGTTCCTCTAGTCTTTTCAAGCCAATCTCCAAAGCTGCAACTGTATGGTTTTTCTTCCACGAGTCATGCATTACTAGGATATTTCCAGAACCGTTAGAGATTTGATTTGCAATCTCAGACACCTTTGGATTACGCACGTAATCATCGGTAATGATCGTCCAGTGGGCGAGACCGAGATTGTACTCATTTATTTCTTTGGTAATCTCATTATTTCTCGATCTATAGGCTTGTTCTCGAATACCTGGGCTCAATGCCCCATAAGGAGCTCTGAACCATACTGGTTTAAAGTTTTCACCAAGAATACTCTTTAGAACTTTCACTGATTGTTGTATTTCCTGTCGCCTCTCCTCTGGGGTGATTTGACGAAGATCTGGATGAGTCATAGTGTGAATAGCGATCTCATGCCCTCTACGCTTGCTCTCTCGAACAATTTCAGGATGCTCCCGCGCCTGAGCTCCTAACACAAAAAATGTGGCTTTCTGGTTATATTTGTCCAGTAAGTCAAGAATCTTAGGTGTGATCTCCGGATTTGGCCCATCATCAAAAGTTAGCATAGTCACGTTTTGAGGAATTTTGGCTTTCAAGTTCTGTAGATCTTCGTATCCAAGATTTTCCACTTTTATTTTTACTATTGAGTTTTTCTCCCCAAGAATCTGAGCTAAGCCACGATTGTAGTCGGAGATAGGCTGCTGGTAGTTTCCTTGATTGGCGTATCCTAAGCCTCGATTAGAGTAAGATTCACCATCTTGGCGATTAAGGCGAATAGCTTGGGTAAAATCTTTAATAGCTCCTCGATCGTCTAATCTTTGTGAAGACTCAGCCGCACTAAAGGCTAAAGGACTAATGAGCATGAATACAGCTATCAAACTGGCATAATATCGAGATAATAATTTCATTCACAACCACCTCCTGAATCTCTATCGAACATCTTGAAGGGTTATAGACCAGGTGTTGGAGTATAGTTAGTCGTTTATTTGCTCGCAGCTTTTTTTTGATTGTTACTCCTACTTACATTGTCTTTCAACAACAACCTAAAACATATAAAGTTTCGTTCTCTATTGGGAACATTGTTTTTTCTGCTCTTTTATCTTTTTTCTTACGTAGGGAGGAATTCCGAGATCGGCACTTTCATACAGCCTTTCA
>JASJDA010000318.1 GCA_030065755.1 Prochloraceae cyanobacterium
CTCCGCTTCTTGTAGTTGCCAAATGCTACTCACCTAGGCTCGAAATAAACTTTTACGCTTCCACCGAGTTTTCTAGGACTTCTGGTTACAACCCTATAGTTTATTTCGTTTTCAATGGTTCAATCCGATGAGGCTATTCTCATATCTTGAGGATTACAAATATTATACATCGCCTAGAACTCTTGCAATTATATTGGTTATATGAACTTTCCTGTTTCTCAAATGAAGAGCAGTGGGATAAAATTTTTGACTATTCAGTTATTTTCAAACGTTTTTCGCACAGTTCAATTAAAGATTCGGTAAAAGGAGATCTTTCTGGAAAGATGGTGCTTATGTAGATATGTCGTACCAGGGTTAAAGTATTATATGCCCGCACGGCAGCACGAATTGTTTCACCTCTTAACTCAACCAATCTTTGTTCCATCGCTGCTTCGCGATCGACCAGAGCATCAGGACTACCTAAAGTACGCAGGCTTTGTTCTGTAATATGAGCAATAAAATTACCAATATCTAAAGCCGGATCCCCCTGGCAATATAAATCTAAATCGAGCAAATAGAGGCGAGAACCATCTACAAGCACTTGATCTGGATAGAAGTCTCTATGAATACCCGTTGTCTTGGATGTGGGAATAGCCGCACCAAGTTCTTCAGAGGCTTTTAAAATTCTCTTTAGACGTTCCTTCCACTGGGGGTGCATTTTGAAAAGCTTTGGTAAAAGAGCGTGCAAAATGTTCAGTTCGTCGGTCAGAGAATGAATGCGGTGAGAAGGAATATTTGCTTGATGCAGTTTATGAGCAGCATCAACGATGCGCCTTGCTAGATCTATACCTCCCGATCGTCCTAAAAGCTCAGTAGAAACTACACCAGGAACTTTTCGCTGCAACCACATTTGAAAATCTGGAATTGTGCCTATAGGTTCGGGAACAGAAATATAATCTTCACTATCGGCACTGAAACCAGCACTCCAGAGGGACTTTACAAGCTGGTAGCTGTGAAGATCTAGACCTTTTGCCCTAACTTTGCCCATTAAGGTCATCACCTCTGGTGGCGCATTTTTCTGGGGTTTTACTACTACATCGTACTCGATCAGACAACGGCGTTCGGGCTTGTAACGAATGGGACGAATACTCTGGATCTCAATATCTTTGCATCTACCCAAACTAGAAAGATGATGCTGAAATTGGCGCTGAACCTCGATCCGATCGAGAGTTCGATCGAGAAAAGGCATGGTGGGGTCATTAGTAATTTCGGAAGCATCCCAGACCATAATTATCTAAAACAAGAGGGATTATTATCGGCGCTTGACAAGCTGAATTTGATAAAGATCTGCGTACCGATTATTATTTCTCATTAGTTCTGAATGTGTGCCGCATTCTAGCACGCAACCGCCTTCAATATAGAGAATTAAATCGGCGCGGGCTGCCAGGTGCAAATCGTGAGTGATGATGAAGGTAGTACGATTTCGAGCTAAACGTTCGAGAGCTTCAATTACTTCGCGCTCGCTATTCTTATCCAGACCAGTAGTAGGTTCGTCGAAGATCAGAATGGGAGACTTGCGAAGAAAAGCGCGGGCGATCGCCAGCCGTTGGCGCTGTCCGCCAGAAATAGTTACGCCTCGTTCGCCTAAAATCGTATCGTAGCCTTCTGGTAGAGCCTCAATAAATTCCCTAGCGTTTGCCAAACGAGCAGCTTCAACAATTTCTGGCAGTGTAGCTAATTGCTCTCCATAGGCGATATTATCCCGCACGCTAGCGGCAAAGAGAATGCTCTCCTGTAGCACCACACTAATTTGGCTTCGCAGCGATTTTAAAGTATAGTTGCGAATGTCATGCCCGTCGATTAATACTCTGCCTTCCACTGGGTCGTAAAGACGCAAAAGCAAGCTAGCAAGGGTAGATTTGCCGCTACCAGAAGCCCCAACTATAGCGACCTGCTGACCTGGATTTACCTTGAAGTCAATATTACGTAATATAATGCGATCGACCTCGTAGCCAAAACTCACCCGCTCGAATTGCACGGTCCCTTGAAAAGCGGGAGCAGATATCGCTCCTGGCAGATCTCGAACCTCTGGTATTTGTTGCATGATATCGAGTACGCGATCTCCAGCTGCCGATGCTTTTGCCAACCGTCCCGTGTACTTGGCAAAACTCTGTACTGGTTTTAAGCCGTTCTTGAGGTAAGCGAGAAAAACCAGCAGGTCGCCAGGAGTTAATTTTTGCTGCAGCACCAACGATGCACCGCGCCACAAGACGAGGGCATAAGCTATAGCGATCAGGAAATCTACCGTCCGTACTAACCTAGCTGCCAGACGTTTTGCTTTTACACCCTCCTTCAAGGTTTTTTTATTTTCACTGGAAAAGAAGTCGGCAAAAATGCCTTCCAGAGACAGAGCCTGCACGATCTCGATCGCTCCGAGAGATTCAGCAGCAGTGGATGCCATTTTTCCTTCTCGTCGGCGTTGCTGGCGGGAAACTTCTTGAATGCGCCGACTCAGACGCATTGTTGAGATGTAGAATAAAGGTACTGTTAATAGAGCCAGCAAGGTCAGCTCCCAGTTAATCCATAACATCACCGCCAACATTCCCATCAGGATCAAAGAGTTTCCCAGTAGTGGCAGAAGGGCTGTAATGGTAATATCTTGAACCATGCCGACATCGGAGATCACCCGCACAACTAAATCTCCCTTTCTGGCTTTATTGTGGAAAGAAAGGGAAAGGTGTTGTAAATGGTGATAGAGATCTTGGCGAACTTGAGTCAGTACGCGATTGCCAACCAAAGCAAAACCGACTACGTAGTAATAAGCAGCCAAAGCCCTCAGTCCAGCGATCGCCACTAACCCCAGCACCGCTAATGCGAGCAAAGTTCCTGGAGTCAACGTATCTAGAAAAGGAATACGTTGGGCTTCTCCCAAAGGAGCACTAACAAAAATGTAATCGAAGACAACTTTCAGAGGCCAAGGTTCTAGTAAACGCAGACCAACCTCAGCTAATAGGCCTAGCAATGAAACTGATACCAAGAGGCGATATTGGCAAACGTAAGGCCAGAAATACCGCCAAATTCGCATTAAGCCAGGTAAAGATTCTTGAATGGTTTGCGGACGACTCATCTAAATTTTTGCCTCCACACATCGAGGATGGTATCTTATAATTTTGGCAAAAGTTCTAATTACTGCGAAGTAGAGAAGAGGCAACAGGTGACAAGTTAGATAAAATACTGTTATCTTCTCCCTTATTTTCCAACTTCTGCTAGAAGTATATCATGCAGGGATATATGGAATTATGACACACTTAAGTGTTTTCTTAACCTTAAATATCCTCGCTCGATTTTACACTTGGGTTTATTTTACAGCTCTAGTTTTTTTTCCAGATAAAGAAGGGGTCTTTTCCAGGTCTTACACCACAGGAGGCTCTGATTCGATCGGTAATACCATCAGGTATAAGTACACCATCAGGAGTTTGAGAAATGTACTCTAGGAAATCTCGTCCAAAAACTTTAAAATGATCTTTTTGGAAAAATTTTTCCACTCTTTCTTGGTCTGTCGCCAAATGTTCTCCACCTTCAGAAGTGTTTTTATCCAGATAAGGCCCAGGAACAGAAAAAATCATTAATCCACCTGGTTTTAAGATTTTAAAAAAACTATTCAGATGATCTTTATAGTGACCTGGAATATGTTCTAAAACATGATTGTGTAATATTACGTCAAAATAGTCTTCTGGAAAAATTTCAAAATCTTTAGGAAAAAATAACTTTAAAACTTTTGTGTGAGTAAAATTACTAGGGTTTGCATCTGCGGGCATATAGCCTGCACCAAATAAATCTTTCAGCAGTGGATATAAACGTTTTTCTGGAGCTAAGTGTAAGAGCTTCGCAACATTCTTATCAGCTAGAGGTTTTAAAAAATTGGAGTACACAATATATGCAATTCGGTGGCGGCTCTTGCTCTTACATTTAGTACACATCTCGTGGGGTCTATTTTTATACTTTATAAGTTCATTATTACCGCAAATATTACAGTATTCTTTAATCTGGTATTGATGGCTCATTGGTATACCTAAACTATTCATAAATAATTTATTTAATTATTTTATAGTGATTTTGTTACCTGAAAAAGTTCTATTTTAAAGGGAACAGGCCTAGCTAATTACTGCGAATTAGAGAAGAGGCAACAGGTGAAAAATTAGAAAAAATACTGTTACCTTTTCCCTTATCTTGCTACTTCTGCAAGAAGTCTAGTATGTAGGGATATAGGCAAATTATGACACAATTAGGCCTCTATAAAAATAAAGACATCCTTCGGGGAGCGGGGAGCAGGGAGAATTAATATACTATTAGAGCCAAATCTCTTAACTACTGCCATTCAAGGAATTAAAAAACTCTCCTCAGCACCCTGCTCAGAGCCCCCTGCTTCTCGAGGGAAAAGTCAAGCTCAAAACCTTGCAGTATTGCCTCTTAACCTAACTGCTGAACTTGCTGAATTCCTTGCTGTCGAACCGATCGGAAGAGATCGCGAAGCGCGGCGCTATTGCGGTGGATATCGAACTGGGTTTCAATTAGATGGCGTGCTTGGGTAGCAAGCTGAACCCGCAGGCTAGAATCTATAAGTAACTTTTCCATCGCTCCTGCTAGGGCCACAGGATCGTGTTGGGGTACCATTAATCCTGTTTGGCGATCGCGCAATATTTCTGGCACTCCAGTCACGTCAGTAGAAACGCAGGGAGTCCCCAAGGCCATTGCTTCTAATAGCACCATTGGCAAGCCATCGCGATCGCTATCTGGGGCAACTACATAAGGGCCAGCAAACACTGCTGCGCTTTGAACCCTATCGATAACTTCAAGTTGAGGACGCGCTCCCATTAACTCGACTCGCCCTTGGAGTCCCAATCGATCGATTTGCACTTTCAGATTCACTTCTAAAGGACCAGTGCCGATAATTTGGCAGCTAAATTCACAGCCTCGACCTGCGAGAATGGCACAAGCAGCAATTAAATCGGTGAAACCCTTCTTCTCGATTAATCGACCCACTGACACGATCCGCATTTGTCGGTTGTCAGGTGCTATGTAAGGGAATCTTTTTAGGTCAAGGCCATTATAGATTCGCTGTACTCGCTCTGCTGCTGAACCGTACTTTTGACGCAGATATTCTAGATTGTAGTCACTAACCGTAACTACTGCTGCCGCATCCGTGAGTTTGCGTCGCAGATCGTCAAACTGAACGTTCTCGTGGAAGATATCTTTAGCATGAGCAGTGAAACTATAAGGAACTTTAGCAAAGTTAGCAGCTAATCGCGCTACTCTTGTTGCCATAGTGCCAAAGTGAGCGTGCAAGTTAGTGATGTTTTTGCGGCGCACTTGAAGAGCCAGTTGCACGGCTTGGTAAACGTCGCGCACTTCTTCCCCTCGTGCTGTTTCTAGGATCGTGCCAAAATCCGTTAAAATCTGGTTTGCTTCTTGGAGTGTTGCCCACAAAATAGTGCCTTTGAGAGCCTGAGAGGCTAGGGCTTCTGGCATCCAAGATTCAGTGGGCAAATACAAGTAGTTAACTGGCGATCGCACTCTCGCAATAATATCCTGAAAGTAAGGATCGTTAGGGGGTCGCAGGGAAAAAATCTCAATTTCTAGCCCATCGGCTTCGTGGGCGAGGATTTCATTGACAATGAAAGTTTCGGAGTAGCGGGGATAACGTTTTAGCACGTAGCCAACGCGCAAACGATCGGTAAAAATCATTTATTTCTCCTCCTTGAAAGAGCTTTTGTTTGCCAAGGGATTTCTCAGGTGGGGATTTCATTTAGATCGCAGAGCGATCGCCTTCTTCGAGCCAACACAGCTTGGTTTTCTCTGAGTTCGAGGAGATAATGAGAGATTGAGCTCTATAAGATCGTGCATTAATTCATTTGGTTCATTTTCTGTTGTGTTAACGATTTCTAAAGCGATACCGAGCCTTTTTAGCAACACTTCAATGTAACCAGTCCCAAACCAATCCAACTTGCCTTTGCTTTCCACGATTAAAGTGGAATAGTTATCAGATTTTAATAGCTCACCCAGTTTTTGACGGCGATCGTCTAAGCCACTACCAATTTCTTTGACTACTTTGAGTACTTGATAACCTTTAGCAGCGGCATATTGTTTTAACCCTTCCACTTGAGATTCTAATTGTTTTTTTTGACCGGAAGATGAAACGCGAGCATAGATGGCTGCTGATAATGGTAATGCTTTATTCTTTTGAGTTTGACCTCGAAGACCGTCAACAATAACCGTACCCGATTCAGCCCGATGCAAATCTAACGAACATTGGGGATACTTAGACATTGCTAAATCTAAGATAACTGTCACGATCGCATCCCAAGTATGATTTTGCTCGATCGTCTTTCTAGCAGCTTTTCCCAAACGATTTCTTTCTCGCTCCGATCGCCGCAGTCGGTTCAGAGCTTTTGCTAAAGCAATTGGATCTCCAGGTTTGCAAAGTAAGCCATTTTCTTCGTTTTCGATTAATGTCTTCAGTTGTCCGATATCACTAGCTACAATTGGCAGTCCCGCAGCCATATATTCATAAACTTTTAGGGGCGAAAAATAGAAGTCTGTTAGGGCTGGATAGGGAGCAACTGCCACATCCATCGAGGCTAAAAGTCCAGGGACTTCTTCATGAGGAACTTTTCCAGTCAATTGAACTGCTGACAATAATCCCCGTATTAATAAATCGGCTTTGAGACTTTCTCTTTCTGCCCCATCTCCGACAATTAGCAATCGCACTGACGGATAAAGCTCGTAAAGACGCTCGAAGGCTTCAACTAAAGTAGGCAATCCGTGCCAAGGTTCGAGAGTGCCGACAAAACCTATTGTAAATGTTCCAGGACTAGCGGGTAACGTTGGCTTCAAATCGAGAGGAAAACGTTCTAGATTGACTCCATTGGGAACTGCTTCTACCTTACCTTGGCACTCTGGGTAAGCATACAAATAGGTCTTCATTTCTTCAGAAACAGTAACGATCGTGCTAGCTGCTTTAAAAACTCGCCGAGCTACTTTTTCTGCTAAATCTCGATTTACTAAGACCCTATATTTTGCCTGTTCTTCAATTAAAGGAGCATTGACTTCCAAAATTCCAGGAATGCCAAGCGATCGTGCATACTCCATAGCCGTAAAACTCCAGAGGGAGTAGCGTTCGTAAACTAAGTCAAAGGGTTTCTGATTTTCAAGGGCTATACGCAATTCGAGATTAGCTGAGAAAGAAGCCATTTCTCGTTTTGCTGGCTCGCCTTTAGGACTTTTAGGAAGTTGATGGACTATGACATTTTCTAGGTCGGAGGGTGGAAGTCCTCCTAATTTAGTCACAAACAGTTCTACTTGCCAGCCTTTTCTTTGCAAGGAGCGAATTACTGCTCTTACGTGAATGGAACAGCCTTTTTGTCCAAAGACGGGAATACCTGGATCGGCACAAATGTAAGCAACGCGCATAATTTTTTTCTCCTTAAGTTATTTGAGCCAGATTATTAATACCAATTCTCGAAAATAACGAGAGACTTAGGGAATAGGGAATAGGGAATAGGGAATAGGGAACAGAGGGATTTGAGCTTTTTTTATTAATAAAAAGTATTTCTTATCTCTCCAGTTACTTTTGAGAAATGGTAT